>NZ_JBYCCV010000093.1:0-14423 GCF_057473825.1 Aliterella sp. E5.1 | reverse complement strand
TAGCATCAGGATTACTCTCAATAAACTTGACCAGTTCGTCCATCGTTCAATTAGTTCTAAAATGCTACATCCATCATTCACAATAGTTTAAGACTCACTTTTCTTCAACTCATCTAGGATTGCTATATGTAACCACATATGGCGGAATATCGTTGCCACTACCTACGGGATTAGAACCTGCTAAGGTAGTGCGCCTAGAAGTGGGTACTGAAGGACTTGGATTAGGAGAATTACGTTCAAAAACTCGGAGAAGTTGGGGTTAAACTGTGTTGCAACGTTGAGAGGCGGATTCTAGCATCAACGGCTGATTGTGCAAGTATTGTAAATCCAATTGAATCCCTTGTTTATCTGCACAATTGGTGTAATCCCACAAAATTGTCAGCCTTTCCCAACTTGGGAAAGGCTCAAAAGCAAGTTAAATTTGTTTCCTGACGTTTATTACCAACGGCGTTGGTCAGCAGGATCTCCATAGGGATCTTCGCTGGCTGGGCGCACGTTACCTGGATCGCCGTAGGGGTCTTCGCTGGCTGGGCGCACATTACCGTACTGCCCTCTGTTTGTGCCGCCTCTATCCATCAGTTTTTTCGCAGCTATAGCTGCAATCCCAGCCATCGCGCCTTTTGCTAGGGGATTGCTAAATACACTACCCCGGTTGTTGCCGCCGAGCATTCCCGCCGCACCACCTAACAATTGACCGAGCAAATCGGGTTGTTGTTGGTGCATACGACTCGTTGCCCGCGCCAGATAATTAGAATCTTGATAGCGATCGTCTTGACCATCACCATCTAAATCGGGAAAGTTATAATTTTGCTGCCGCGTCTGCTGCTGGAGATACTGACCAAATTGCATCCGCTCTTGGGGTGACATCCGGCTAAAAGCTTCTTGGGCAGACTCTTGATAGACATCGGCGGGCAACTGCCTAGATACTTGATGGTAGCGATTGGCAACTTCTTCATCCGAGTATCCTTCATGAGGCGAACCCTGTTCGTAGCGATTGACAAAATCTCGGTAATCTCCCTCAGCATTTTGACCGCCACCAAGTAGATTTTCTAAAAAGCCCATATTTGTCTCCTGTCGGTTTGTATTAGTGAAATTTTTTACAGTGCGGGGGCTGGCTGCAAGTCTGTAAGGTCGCGCCCTGTAGGTCGGTTGTTATAACCTTGAAAATCGCGGTATCTTTGGGCTTCAGTTTCTGGTACTTGGATGCCCTCGGAAGGTGGCGTTACCCAGTGGACTTGATGTTGAGCATCTCTGTAGTAGACGCGCCCATTTTTGGAAAGGTAGTATTGTCCCTCTGCTCCTTCTGATTGCTTATTTTTATGCTGGTTGTAGAGATAATAAAGAGCAGCCGCTCCGGCTAAAATTACTACCTTTTGCTTGTTGGATATTCCTTGGCGCGGCTGTGGTGCGCGATCGCCATTAGCATAACTTTGGTTTTCAAGGCGGCTATTATCTGTAGGAGCAGCAGTGTTTACTCTGCTACCACAACCAGTAAAAATTGAGAGCGATAATACTGCAGTCAGCAAGATCGCGATGGGACGTAAAAATCTTTTCTTTTCTACTAAATGTTTTGTATTCATCGGCTTATTCCATTGAGCAAAGAACCCCTGTAATTTGAGCTAGAAGTCTGTTTAAACGGCTATCAAAAAAATTTTGTTAACGTTCAATCAATTTACTCAAGGAGAAATCAGCCTATAGTAAGCGATTTCTAGCCGCAATAATTGAGGTGTTTGCTGGCAATGGTAGCGAAATTTACAAGTTCTTCTATCCAACCTTTGGTAGAAGTTAGATTTAATACTTCAGACTATGGAAATACCTAGCAAGATAGAGCAACAGATTTGCGCCCAAGCAATATGTAATAGAATTAGCCCGCGAGCGATCGCATCAGATAGTCATTTAGTTAAAGATTTCTGTGCAATGAGTGAAACTGCTTGGAACTTAGAACTCGTAACGGAAAGGCTAATTCTACGCCCCCAGCAGCCAAACGATTACGGGGCTTGGTATGCGGGATTTGCCAGTCGCTTACCTTCTCAACACAAATATGATGAGGGACAAGTCGATCTAAGCGAGTGCGACTTTCAGTGGTTTTCCAACTTATGTCAGCATCATCAAAAACGGGCATTGCAGGATAAAAACTACATTTTTGGCGTGTTTATGCGCGCAAGCGATCGGCATTTAGGTAACATCGACTTATCAACAATTCGCCGAGAAGAAAATCAATGGGCGAATTTGGGGTATAGCATTCACAACCAATATCAAAAGCAAGGATTTGGGCAAGAGGCAACGCGCGCGGCTTTAATCGCTGGGTTTGAACATCTTAATTATCATCGGATTGAAGCAGCGATTAATTTGGACAACGATCGCTCAATTTCTCTAGCTGAACGTGTAGGCATGAAAAAAGAGTGTATGCGCCCTGATTTTTTCTATGAGAACGAGCAATGGGTAGATCATTTAATCTATGTAGCTCTACCTGCTGATTTTGAATTAGTTGAAAAACCACCAGTTGAGGTTATTGAGCCACTATCGAAGCGGATTGCAAGTAGAGAGTAAATTTAATTAGGACTTTCCCACGCCTGCCAAGATAAAAGCGATCGCTTCAGCAAGACCTGGAGCGACTGACAAGCAAACAACTTCAACAAGTAGCTGAATTTATAGCTTTTCTAAAATTTCGTGCTAAACGCGATCGCCAAGTTATGCTTGACCCCAATCAACTTACTACTCTATCGACGGAATGTAGTGAAGAAGACAGCGCCCTTGCCGAAGTTGGGATGAGTGACTATGCCACAATGCTCTACCAAGAAGATAAGCTATGACTGAAAGCAGAGAAAATTAAACCAAGTGCGATCGCCTCAATTAATAATGCCCCAAGTTACTAAAGTGCGATCGCGCTTTAAATTCCTTATATCTGCTATCTGTGTGTAGGCATAGTCGAGAGGTTGTTTTTGGAATCATGTAAATAAAAAGCTGATCTCTCACAAATGGGCAAAATTATAATACTGTTGCGTAGCAGTATCAAAGAGCAGCCTGTATGAAGATTGTGCAAGAAGTTTCTTTAATAAGTGTGGGAAGTTTTGAAGAATCACAAGATTGGTCTATCATTCAAGCTGAAATTCGTATTGCCATTTCGCTAATCGTTCATCCTCCTGGTGCATCAAGCTTTATAATCAATCCCACAAAACACGGTAATGGTGTCAAGCCAATTAAAGAAGCTTGCACGATCGCATTGCGAGATAGATTTGGTTGGAAGTTAGAAACTTCCGTTAATTATGCCACCCGTTCGCCTACAAAAATAGATGCAACAAAAGCGCTGGATAATTATCTTTTTGCTCTAGAGTGGGAAACAGGCAACATCTCCTCCAGTCATAGAGCAGTTAATAAAATGGTTTTAGGGTTGCTACGTGGTGTCTTTCTCGGTGCTGCTTTAGTAATCCCAAGTAGAAAACTTTACCCTTATCTAACCGATCTCATTGGCAACTATGAAGAACTAGCGCCCTACTTTGATGTTTGGCGGGCAGTCCGCATTATAGAAGGTTTCCTTGTCATCTTTGTCGTTGAACACGATGAGATAAATAACAATGTACCAAAGATTACTAAAGGAACAGATGGTCGGGCGTTAGTTTAATTATTTCGGAGTCACAGCTATGTAGTGTAAGGAATTGATAATTGCGCTCCAGTTGTGAGGTGAGGCTTGCTTTTCTTGCCTCCTCTTGCTGATTCCCATTCCTCTACTATGCCATTGGCTAAGTGCGTCAATCTTTCTACTGCTGGTTCTATATCCCCAATTTCTGAGCCAATCCAGTAACGGTGTAGTTTTTCTGCTGCGTAAAATGTAGTACTCAGAACCTCCAAACGGATCGATCACAATTTGTTCTGGATTAGATGCCATAGCAACGATCCTTTCTAGCATAATAGGAGCTAGTTCATTGGCAACTCGTTTTTTGTGCTGACGATGCCGAACGGGTGGAATATCGCTCCACATTTCCTCTGCTACTGTCCATAAAGCTTCAGTAGAATTAGTTTCTGTAGCATTCTCCCAAACATCTTCTGGCATATCCCAGACATCCATTAAATTAATGCCTTTTTCATTCAGGCTTCTTCGATGTCCGCCATAGTCCCGAATTTCTCCTTTACAGTGCCGACAAACTTGAATCGGTGTATAAACTTTATTAAAAACGGCTGGTTCTCCTTTGGTGTAATAGATCAGTCCGTAGTGAGCGGGAGACATTTTTTTACCTCTAGGAAAAGCCTTCGGCATTCTGCAAGCAATCCAATGTCTAAATGTCATCCCTTGTCGATTTAGATATGCGCCATACTCTATACACCATTTGGGCAGGTTGAATACAAATAAACTTCCCCCTGGTTTAAGGATGCGAATACCCTCCCCAAGCCACTGTTGCGACCAGTTTAAATACTCACTTGTCTCCAGGCAATCGCTAACTCCTTCCCCATATTGTTTACCAAGATTAAAGGGTGGGTCGGCAAATACAAGATCCACAGATTCATTAGGCAACGCTGACAGCAACTTTAGGCAGTCTCCCTGTTGGTAGCAGCTACCAGAAGACCTGATGATGGTTCATATTCATCTAAAATTTGCAGAAATGTATTTACTACTCGCTTAATCTCTCCTACTTCTTGATTATCCTGGCGTGACTTGGCGATAGAGTCACATTCATCAAGAAACAACAAACAAGGGTGTTTTGCGGCTTCCTCAAATACAAGCCTCAAATTGCTGGCTGTTTCTCCTAGATAAGACGAAACCATTGCATCAAACCGTACTTTGATTAGTGGTAAACCTGTATTCCAGGCTAAACGTTCGGCTCCTAGTGTCTTTCCACAACCTGGGGAACCGTATAACAGGATCTTTTGCCGATAACGAAGCCCGTAGTAAGCGAGTCTGTCTCTAGCCGCATACTCACGTTCAATACGGCGGAAACGTCTTTCAATATTTTCCGGTAACACCATATGATGCCGTAGATTCTCTCTTGATATAACAGTAACGAGAGGAAGAAGAGATCGCTTGGTAGTTGGTAGTTCGCTAAAAGTTTGTAATTGTTTCAGTATTAGGTAAGTAGGTTTGCTACGATTAGTAAAATTATCTTGCTGGCTGCTCTTGGTAATATTTTCTAACTGTTTAGCTAGAAGCGTATGTCCTTTTTTCCGCTCTTCCTGAATTACTAAGTATGTCAATTTATCAATCGCCTCTACATCTGAACTGGCGATTGCTTTAAAAAATCTTTTGAGAAGCTCTGCTTTCATCATGCTCCTCAGTATAAAGGTTTGTGTGAGGCTATTCCAGCTAGCTTTTTATAACTATTATAATACACTTGTACTATCCAAACCAGCAAGAATACTTTTTATTTTGTGACTTATTTTGTGAGTCATTAAGACTAATTTTAACTGAATTGCTGGCTGTAATAATAAGTGTATTGCCTCGCAAGGACTAACAACTGCTCATGAGTACAAGATTCTATGACTATTCTGCGATCGCATATTTTCATAAGTAAAAAGCGATCGCTAAAATAATAAAATTACCCAGCAACGCCTAAATATATGTACGACGGTAGCTATTATCAGTTGATGGCGGAGTACAATTTATGGATGAATCAGAAGATTTATGCTATCTCCTCAGATATTCCTGACGAAAAGCGAAAACAGGATATTGGCGCTTTTTTTAAATCGGTTCACGGTACTTTAAATCATTTATTGTATGGCGATAAAGCCTGGATGGGGCGCTTTACAAATAACCCTTTTTCAGTAAATGCGATCGCTCAAGAATTATATTCTGACTTTGATACCCTAAAAGTAGAGCGAGAAAAGATAGACCGAGAGATTTTAGAATGGTCTAAACACCTTGACCGTGAATGGTTGAACCAAGAATTTGAATACACAAGTAATGTAGATAACAAGTATCGAGTTCTACCAAGCTGGGTTTTGGTAACGCATATGTTCAATCATCAAACTCACCATCGAGGGCAGGTTACAGCACTCATCAAGCAACTTGGCTACGATCCAGGTGTTACAGATATTCCCTGGTTGCCGATTTTAAATGCGATCGCCTAATATCTGTTTGCTCTGACTTTGTGTAACGGTAGGTCAAAAATTTAAGTTTCTATGAATACGGTACAAGCATCTACTTTACCGAAGTATTCCTATCCCGGCTGAAACGTACAGTATAAAAGCTTTTTCTTATCATTTGTTAATGCGTTTTTCTTGTCTCCACAGTTAAATTGGGTTGAAAACATAACGGAAATAAGTATGAAAGTTGGTTTTATTGGCACGGGAATTATGGGGAGTCGGATGGCGGCTAATCTCCAAAAACATGGTTATGAAATAGTTGTTTCCAATCGTACTCAAGATAAAGCCATCTCTCTCATCGAAAATGGGGCTTTATGGGCAGGCACCCCTGGCGGAGTAGCAAAACAAGTTGAAATTATTTTTACCATGTTGGCAAATCCAGAGGCAGTTATGAATGCAGCCCTGGGAGAAAATGGTTTTTTAGATAATCTTGTTCCAAATGCTTTATGGATAGATTGCAGTACCGTTAATCCTTCCTTTTCGCGTCAGATGGCAAAAGAGGCTCAAAGCAAGCAAGTTAGGTTCTTGGATGCTCCGGTAGGTGGCTCCAAAAACCAGGCAGAAAAAGCAGAATTAGTATTTATGGTAGGAGGAAATGTTACCGATGTAGAAGCTTGCCAACCTTTGTTTGCAGCTATGGGTAGCAGATTTATTCATGTAGGAGAATATGGAATGGGAACTGCCTTGAAACTAACCAATAATCTATTACTTGGTACGTCAATGGCAGCATTTGCGGAAGCGATCGCATTAGGGCAAGCTTTAGGTCTTTCTCAAGAGATTTTGCTCAAAGCTTTGTTGGGAGGTGCGGTAGCTGCACCATTTTTATCAACAAAAAAAGAAATGATTGAACTGGAAAATTACGAAGCCGAATTTCCTTTGCAATGGATGCAGAAAGATTTACACATGGTAGCGATCGCTGCCAATGAAGCAGGAGTAGCAATCCCAGTTACAAGTAATGTCAAAGAATTATATCGTTTAGCAATGCAGCAAGGACTAGGCGAGCAAGATTTTTCAGCTATTTGTAGTTTTTTAAAAGCAGGAAGTAGCAACAAATGAAAGTAGCGGCTTGCTTACTCAAGCTAAACACTATCTATAAAAGTTTGCGTAAGAGCGATCTCACTTCCTCAAAAACGATATGATCGCATCTTCTAGTTCAGATACGCTAATCTATCTTTAACTGGCAAAAAAGGGAACATAGATGAACTGGTGGCAACGACTGAAAAAAAATCCTCTAGCCCGATTTGGGGCGGTATTGCTGTTAATTTTCTATATATCAGTATTTGCGGCGGATTTTGTTGCCCCTTACGATCCTTACGATGCTCAGGCAAATGGCTCTTTATTGCCGCCTACTAGAGTTTATTGGAATGACGAAGCGGGGTTTGGTCCTCATGTTTATCCCACAACTCAGGGTAAGACAGATTTGGAAACAGGCGATCGCAAATTAATTGTAGATCGTCGTAAACCTGCCTGGTTGCGGTTATTTGTCCAAGGTGCGCCTTATCAAATGTTTAAGTTTAGTCTGCCTTTACCTCCTACTTTTGCGGAAGTAGAAATATTTGGCGGTATTCCTGGCAATGTGCATCTATTTGGGACTTCAGGAGACGCGAAGTTTAATTTACTTGGTACAGATGAGCAAGGGCGCGATCAATTTAGTCGATTGTTACATGGTGGGCGAATTAGTCTCAGTATCGGCTTACTTGGGATTGCGATTACTTTCCCTTTGGGTATGATTGTGGGTGGTATTTCTGGCTACTTTGGTGGCTGGACGGATAGTATTATTATGCGCTTGGTTGAAGTGTTGATGACTATTCCGAGCTTGTACCTTTTAGTTGCTTTAGCGGCGGTTTTGCCCCCAGGATTAAGTAGCAGTGAAAAATTTATTTTGATTGTCTTAATTACTTCTTTTATTGCCTGGGCGGGTTTGGCAAGGGTAATTCGGGGACAAGTGCTGTCAATTAAAGAGCGCGAATTTGTCCAGGCTGCTAAAGCGATGGGTGGCGATTCTTTTTATATTATCCTCCGCCACGTTTTGCCCCAAACTGCTAGTTATATTATTATCTCCGCAACTCTTGCTGTTCCAAGCTTTATTGTGGCGGAGTCGGTACTCAGTTTGATTGGTTTGGGGATTCAGCAGCCCGATCCTTCTTGGGGTAATATGCTATCGCTGGCAACTAATGCCTCAATTTTGGTGCTGCAACCTTGGCTTGTATGGCCGCCAGCATTATTGATTATTCTTACTGTATTGGCGTTTAATTTGCTTGGTGATGGGTTGCGAGATGCTTTAGATCCGCGCAGTATCCGGCAATAAAAAGCTGTCAATCCCAAATCCTACCGCGCGATCGCAATTAGCTAATTCAACAGCTAAATTTAGGGCGGCTTTTCTACCAATTTCCGTTTCAAAGGCAGAGGAGAAAACCGCATCAATGTTGTAAGTTTGGCAAAACTGACGCAAGAGAGAAGGATAACCGACAATGCTAGGTTTAATGACAAAAATTCCTCGCCATCCCCTTTGATAGCAAGCTTGGAGTTGGTTAAAAGTAGCAACCGATTCATCTAGTGCGATCGCAGTTCTATAACAATTACTTAATTCCAAAGTTTGCTCAAACTGTTGTACTCCTAACGGCTGTTCGATAAATTCAATTATCTTAATGCGATCGCAAGTTTGTAACCATACCTTAGCTTCGTCGTAAGTCAACCCACCATTAGCATCTAAACGCAATTTTGCTGATTCCGGTAACAAGTGCGTAATTGCGGCAAAAATTTCTAATTCTTCCGCAATTGGGTAAACTCCAATTTTCCATTTGAAGGTGCGATAACCTTGTTCCCAAAGCACAAGCCATTGTTGCAAGGCAGCAATTCCTGCTGGTAGCAAGCCACTGTAGGTTAGATGGTTGTAATTTTGATTGTTTGTTGTCAAGGCTGACTCAAAGCCAAATTGACAAGCTGGGAGCGAGTCAGGAATTGAGCAAATAGTTTCTGAGGTAATTTCTGCTGGGAGTTGATGGCAATAATTAAGGGCTTGGGTGATAGTTTCTGAACCGAACCAGCTAATCGGGGCAATTTCTCCCCAATTGGTTTTACCTGCACTATCCGTAAGACTTAAAATAACCCCTTCCCTAACTTCCCAACTGCCATGACTTGTTTGCAGAGGTTGCTTAAATTTGCGCTGGTAAGGCTGAAAAGAAAATTGGTACATCAACCGCCTGCAAGCATAAATCCCAAACTCAAAAGTAATCCACTCCAAAAATGTAAGGCTACGGCAATAAACTTGCAATTACTTACTTGTTCTGGGCGATCGTGATTTTGCTGGACGTGTTGCACTAATTTAACCGCAAAAGGGCAACTCAACCATATAAGTAAAGTCCAAATTGGGAAGCTTCCCAGGGCTACTAATATCGTTGTCAGGGCGTAAATGCTTCCACATAGCCAAGGTAACAAATTGGCAGCTTTTAACGTACCCAAACGCACTATGGGCGACTTTTTTCCGGCGGTTAAGTCGTCGGTAATTTGGTGAAAGTGAGAACAAAATAAGATTAAACTTGTGGCAACACCTACCACTATCGAAGCTGCCAAGCTAGTTATAGAAAAGCTTTGCGCTTGACTGTAGTAAGCGGCGGCGACAGCTAAAGGACCAAAACAAATAAAGCAAATGATTTCCCCTAACCCTTGATATCCCAAGCGAAAAGGCGGACCCTGGTAAGTGTAGCCTAACCCACAACACAACAGAATTAAGCCGATAATAGTTACGTCTTTTTGCCAAAATGCGATCGCAACTATCCCGAATAAACCCAAACTTAAAAACAGATTACTCAACCAAAAAATTAGCTGTTTATTTCCGGTTAAATTTACGAGTGAATGAGCTTTGTTTTTATCAATTCCTGTTTCGGAATCAAAAACATCATTACTGAGATTAATCCAAGCAACAAACAAAATAGCTGACATCAAAAAAGTAGCAAAATGCCATCCCTTAAATACTTGAGTGTCCGCAAAAGCTACTGCCGTTCCTACCCAAATAGGAATAATAGCTACGCTATACATTGGCGGCTTAATTGCTGCCATCCACAAATTAGGTTTTGGGTAAGAAATTAATTCTGTAGTCATATATCAATTAATTTTTTAGTATTTTATTCAACAAAGAGTGTGAAAATAAAAAATATTTTGATTTATCAATTAAATGTAAAATATTGGTTATTCAATAAACATTTAGTTGGTGCCTTAACTTCCATTTCTTGCTAACTTAATTTATAAATTAGGGCAGTTATTCGCTAACATAAATAAATTCGTCTCCATAACAGCTAGAACTTCAGGGCTAAAACGGAGACAAGGTTGCAGCAATGAGCATAAAACTTAATCTCTGACTAAGTAGCTAAAGGTCGCCCGAATATGATACCTCTAGAAATATCATCACAAGCGATTGCTTTTTAAGAACGGAAGTTTAAAAAAGTTTACTATTTTTACATCCATGCCAGTTCTACCCTGTCGTACCAGTTTTTCCTTAGACTACAAAAAACTATATCAATTTCTCTTAGCTTGCCAGCAAAAATGTTTGCTCAATAGTTGCCAACAATTCGTTAGCATACCTGTGGCAATTGAACAAGTAGATCCATTGGTTATTTTTGAAAATATTGCCCAAACTCAGCAGTTAAATTTTTATTTTGAGCATAAAGGCAAACAAGAAGCAACGGCGGCTATTGATGCGATCGCTCAATTACACTTGCATGGTAAAAATAGATTTAATAAGATCCAGGATTTTATCAAAACTTGCCAAGCAAAGACAGTAATTTTTAGCAATCTTAATAATATTTCTTTAGCACCGCGTTTTTTCTGTAGCTTTAGTTTTTTTGACGATAATGAGCAAGATTATCCTTTTCCTGCCGCGACAGTATTTTTACCGCGCTGGCAAATTACTAAAAATAGCGACTTCTGTACATTAGTTGCCAATTTAGCAATTGATGCCAAGACAAATTTAGAACTATTATTAGACCAATTAAAAAATAGTATTCAAAATATTCTCAGCTTTGATTATCAATTAAATAAATATCATCTACCAAGCAAATTAATCAAAAAAGATGTATCAAATGTAGATAAGTTTAAACAAACAATCTTATCTGCTCTTGAATCTATCCACCACAAAAAGCTAAATAAAATTGTTTTAGCTCAAACTCTAGATGTATTGTCTGGCAAAGATTTCAGCCTATATAACTCCTTAAATAATCTGCGGCAAATCCATCCAAATTGTTATGTATTTTCTACCAGCAACGGCAAAGGACAAAACTTTATCGGTGCAAGCCCAGAACGTTTAATTAGTATACGCGATCGCCAATTAGTTATTGATGCCTTAGCAGGGAGCGCCCCCAGAGGAAAAAGCGCCCTTGAAGACGCAGACTTAGCTAACTTGTTATTAAACAGCGATAAAGAAAAACGCGAACATAGAGTAGTTATAGACTTTATTACTCAGCACTTACAGGCGCTAGGAATAGAATCTAATATATTACCTCCAAGACTGCGCCAACTGTCCAATATTCAACACCTGTGGACACCGATAGAGGCAAAAATTCCCGCTAACGTACATCCCCTAGAAATTGTCGCCCAACTGCACCCTACCCCCGCCGTTGCTGGAGTTTCTAGAGATTTAGCTTGCGCAGAAATTCGGCGTTATGAAGACTTTGAACGCGGATTGTACGCCGCACCTTTAGGCTGGGTAGACTACCAAGGAAACAGCGAATTTATTGTTGGTATCCGCTCGGCGTTGATAGATGGCAATCGCGCTAGACTGTATGCAGGAGCCGGAATCGTCAAGGGTTCCGATCCTGATAAAGAATTAGCCGAAATTCAACTAAAACTCCAAGCATTGCTGAAAGCTTTGGTTTAGTCTAAATCTTGATGCTGAAAAGCCTTAGCATCAACTCCCGTATAAATCGCTGCAATATGCCCATCTCCTACGAGTTGATACTTGTACGTGACAAGCCCCTCTAAGCCCACGGGACCGCGAGGAGGCAGCTTTTGGGTACTAATTCCCACTTCTGCCCCAAAACCGTAGCGGAAGCCGTCAGCAAAGCGCGTAGAACAGTTGTGGTAAACCCCGGCGCTATTAACTTGGGCGAGGAAAATATTTGCCGCCGTAGAGTCTTCTGTTGCGATCGCATCGGTATGCCCCGAACCATAATAATTAATGTGGGAAGTCGCATTCGGCAAAGAATCGACGATTTTGATTGATAAAATTAAGTCGCTGTATTCTGTCTCCCAATCGCTATCGTTGGCGGCAGCTATATCAATAATTTTACAAGTACGTTCATCGCCTCTTAATTCTACAGAACGCTGTTTTAAAGCAGTAGCTACAACGGGGAGAAACTTAGCAGCAATATCACTGTGAACTAGCAACGTTTCTATCGCATTACAAGCGGCGGGATATTGAGTTTTGGCATCAATAGCAATTGCTACAGCTTTGGCTACATCCGCCGCCGCGTCTACGTAAAGATGACAGATGCCTTCGGCGTGACCTAATACGGGAATATGCGTGTTATTTTGCACGAAACGGACAAAAGAGTTAGAGCCTCTAGGGATAATTAAATCCACATACTTATCTAACTTTAATAGTTCTAAAGTTTCTTCCCTAGTTGTAAGTAGTTGGACGACTTGGGGGCTAATGTTTGTTTGAGCCAGTCCATTATGAATTGCTGTTAAAATTGCTTGACAAGAATGAATCGCCTCTTGTCCGCATTTGAGAATTACCCCATTACCCGATTTAATTGCCAAAGTAGAAATTTGAATTGCCGCATCGGGTCTTGCTTCAAAAATAACGCCCAAAACCCCCAAGGGGCAAGTAACGCGCTTGAGAATTAAATTGTCATCTAGTTGGCGGTGAATTTGGACTGCACCTACAGGATCGCTTAATTTAGCAACATCTCGGACTCCAGCAATTGCATCGTTTAGCTTGGCTTCGTCCAATTTTAGGCGGTTGTATAAAGGCTTGGGGATTCCAGCACTGACGGCGGATTGGCAATCAATCCCATTAGCGGCAATAATTTCTGCCTTTGCTGATTCTAAAGCTTGAGCGATCGCATTTATTGCCCGATTTTTTTCTTCAGTGGTAAGCGTAGCGAGGTTTTGGGCGTTATTACGACAATTAGTTGCAACTTCAATTAATGAATTACTCATACAAATATTGCATCGTTATCTTGATAGTTTTGTTTTGGCTGAGATTGAAACTTGCTTCAGTAAACTTGGGGGGGCGAGTTTTTGCTTTGGGATTATTAGAGATGCCAAAACCTTCTGAAGGAATCCCCAAAAAGTTAGTATTTAGCTTGCTGTCGTTATTTCTATCTGCATATAAAGCAACTGCATAAGTACCAGGTTTTAAGCCGTAAAAGTCTTTAATTGCCGATTTTCCAGTCACTTTCGTACATCCGCTTTGCACGACACCTTTCGCACTGCTAGGAAATCCTTGCTCCCCAGAGTAAACTCTTAGGCAAACTTGCCCTGATTTATGCCGCAATCCATCTATTACTACCGTTAACTTTGAGGTAGGTTGTGCCTGTACCGAAAAAGGAATAAAGCTGGCTAAGGTAGCCAAAAATAAAAAGTGAAATTTACTCATAATTTATTTTATTTAAAATCAGCAGAGGTGGCGACCAGTAGATTAAAGTCAACAACATTGCGGGAGTCCCCGCCTTCAGCGTAGTGGGGTGGGGAGAGATAGCAAGGCGGTGATGATTCTATCTCCGTTGATGTTGAGCCTACGGCTCTACGGGTGGAGGGGATGGATGTTAGGGAAGCGGCGCGTTAGCGCGGAATCGCCAACTAATGAGCTTTCGAGCATCTGTTTCACGTATTGAGATATAATAAAGGGATGAAGCAAGTCCTGACTGTATCCTGCAAGCTGAACATAACCGATGAACAACTCTCCAAAATTGAGGAGACATTGAAGGCGTTTGCGGGTGCTTGCGAGTATGTGAACAAAACTCTCGATGAGAAGCTGACCTAATGAAGTGGCAATGCAATCGCTTTGCTACCACGATGTCAGAGCTAGGTTTGGTCTGTCCTCTCAGTTGGCTATTCATGCTATTCGGCGCGTAAGCAGTAACAGAAAGACAGCAAAACAGAAGGGTAAACCCGTAAATAAGTTTGCTCCAACTAGCGCAACTTACGATGTCAGGACGTTCAGCTTTCGAGAGAAAGACTGGACGATTAGCCTAACCTTGATAGGCGGGGTGGTGCCACGAAAGTAATGATAATTGCTAAAGTAGAGACAGAATTTAATTTGCAATGATATTAGACGATGTTGAATTGTCCTACCTGGACCTCTGCTCGAATCGTCAAAAACGGGCGAATTCACAATGGCAAACAAA
>NZ_JBYCCV010000092.1:0-14570 GCF_057473825.1 Aliterella sp. E5.1 | reverse complement strand
TACCACCTGTGTGATTCCTTTTTTCTTGTCAAACTCCTGTTTGAACTTGTAACTCACGGTCGAACCTTTAACTTCCCAAAGTTATTTGAGTATGCTGTCTTTCCACAACCCACCTAGGATTGCTATATTACCGCTACTGCAGGAGGTAGTCGTAATGGAGGCAACATTACTATTAATACAGACACCTTAGTTGCTTTAGAAGATAGCGACATTACAGCTAATGCTTTTGAGGGTCGCGGTGGTAATATTCAAATCACCACTCAAGGATTATTCCTATCTCCAGACAGCGATATTACAGCAAGCTCCCTGTTCGGAATCGATGGTAATGTAGATATCCAAACATTTGGACTAGACATTAGAAACAGCATTACCCCCCTGCAAAACAGGTTGGTCAGTACAGAACAAGTGATCGCAGGCAGTTGTTTAGCTCGTCGCAACGTTGAGCGCGGTAGTTTTGTCATCACTGGTAGTGGCGGTTTGCCCATCAATCCTTACTCTGGAATTGAAAGATGGGACAACTTAACGGGAGTCCAACCAATAGAAGATGAAAAAGCTCAATCCCAAGAATTGTCAGTGCCACCAGCTAATAACAATGCTAACGGGAGTTTACCTAGAAAATGGCAGCCAGGAGATCCAATTGTTGAAGCGCAAGCATTAATTGTGAAAGCGGACGGTCGTGCCTCACTTATAGCTTCGTCACCCCAACCAGAAATATCCAATGCTGATTCGCAGGTTTGTCAGCCAGAACAAGCTAAATCCTAAAGCAAAGATTAGTTACGGATCATAATCAGAAATAGTTATGGTTTAGAAATTTACTATACAAAATTTTAGAACGGTTCAATCCTAACAGAAAAAGAAATCCCATTGTCTTGAAGCGAATCGCCTTGGCGGTCGATAGAGATAAGTGGAATGCCCCAATCCAAACTAGCTGATAACGAGTCATTCAACTGCCAGCGCAGTCCCAGTCCTGTACTCAAAAGCGTCCCATCCGCAGAGTTTGCTTCATTATTGCCGTTGCTCCAGATTGTTCCTGCATCAATGAAAGGAACAATTTGCAGCAGCCCAAAGCCTCCAGGATCTCGGACAATGGGCAAACGTAATTCTACAGTACCAGCAATCCCATTATCCCCTACCCTCTGGCTTGTTCTGTACCCTCGTACCGTGTCCACGCCGCCAATGGCAAACTGCTCTAGGGGCAGTAAAGAATCGGGTGTCAGTTGGGCAGCGATGCGCGAGATCACTACCGCGTCTTTCTGCTCATTCAATGCCTGTACCCACTGAAATTGTCCTTGCCAACTGACAAATCGCCCATCTGTACCCGTGTTGTTAACAGTGGCATCCAATACTCCCAAGCCCAAGCTAAAAGTAGACCTGGCGGCTAATACTGTGTCAAGGCTGCGGCGATTAAGCCAGTCAGTGCTAAACCGCAAGACGCTAACTTTGGACTCCCCATTCTCCAGTCCTGGGGTAAAAGAGAAAGGTTCGTCATCAAACAAGAACGTGCGGCTGCGACGCAACTGAGCAGACACCCCGAATGCCAATTCCTCTGTCGGGGTAAGAATAACTGGTTGGCGAAAATCAAAAGTATAGGTTTGAGCGCGCCCTGTAATATCGAGCGGTGCGAAAGGCTCAGAGATAATTCTATTTCTACCTCTGGTGTAGCGAAAGCCAAGCTTACCATTACGAGCATTGACGGGAATTTCGTAACTAAGGCTGTAACTATTTACCCCTTGAGTAATTCCTACTGCGGCATTGAGGCGATCGCCTACTCCTAGCAAATTGTTGTAACCTAAAGCTGCTGTCGCACCAACAGAACCCACACTAGGGACTTCCTGATTATCAAAAGCAAAAGCAGCATCTATTGGCGGAGCTTCCTTGAACTTCACAATCAGAACATTTAGCCCAGGTCTTGTCCCTGCTGTTAGTTCAGCTTGTACCTCGTCAAACAAGGGGTTGTTTTTCAGCAGTTGCAGTCCTGCATTTAGTTGCTCACGATTTAGAGGTGCAGAGCCAGCAAGACGAAGGCGATCTCGCACGTAATCTGGTCTTAATTTACTTAAGCCGTAAATGTCAATTCTTTCTAGTTTTCCTTCTATTATTTGAACTTGGACTACGCCGTCGTCAATCTCTTGGGGAGGCAAGAATGCCCCTGATGTTTCATAACCATTGCTGACGTACAATTCGTTTATTGCTGTTCGGATCTCTAATAATTGTTCATAGCTTAATTCTTGCCTTACAAACGGGCGTACAGCCTGTGCTAATTCTTCAGAGGAAAAAACTGTACTTCCACTTACTTCTATGTTCTTCACTTTGACTTTTGTGGTTACAGCAGGAGTAAGAGGGGGGCTAGGAGATCGCTTGGGCGCAAGCAGGGGTGAAGGATTAGGAGTTGGTAGCGTGTTGGGTAAAGGTAGTGGTGTAGGTTGTTCTTCAAGAGTTCCTAATGGAATAGAAGGAGCTTGGGCGATAACTTCTCTAGATTGCTTGTAGTCTACTGAACTAGCAGACATCTTTGCTAAGATAGGATAATTCCAGCATAAGCACATCGAACTTGTGCAAGCCATGAGTAAGTAAAAGTTCATGAAATAATGGGGCGATCTTTAAAATTTGCGGTCAATCAGTCTGTTTGATATTAGCTCTTGGCAAAACTGAAGACTTCAATAGTGTATTAGATTTTACTCTATATTATTCCTCAATAATTAACCTATGACAATCAAAATTTTAATTGCAGATGACGAAATACTTTTTAAGCGAGTAATTAATCACTTTTTTGATTTACAAATTAAGGAGGGTAAGTACGAATTTCATTACGCTACCAATGGTAAGGAAGCTTTCGAGAAACTTGCCTCTGGGCTGAAGATAGATATGGTGTTGGTTGATATTCGGATGCCAGAGATGGATGGTCTGACGTTAATCAAAAAATTAAATGACAAAGGTATCCCTGCTAAAACAATCATCATCTCAGCTTATCCAGACATACCTAATATTAGGAAAGCAATGAATGAGGGAACATTTGATTTTTTAGTTAAACCAATTGACCTTAAAGAATTAGAAGAATGTATCAACAAGCTTTTTCAATTAAAAAAGCAAAGTACGAAGTTAGCAAGACCAGCAGAAACTAAACAAGCTGGAAAAATTAAGTCTCTATTGTCTGACCCCTCAAGTCAGAAAATAACTCCAAGTATTGCTTACAAGATCGTTAAACAATTACAAGTACCTGACCAAATGGGAGTTATCAATCGGCTGATCGAAAACTTCAATGTTGAAGAAATAGATGATCTTAAGTATAAACTAGAATCTCAAGAATATATCGCGCTTGAGAGACAAGAAAGGAGGGAGGAGATTGCCCAGGAAGTTTATGAGCGCTTGGGATTAGATGAACAGAAGCTACCTTTACTTGCTCTAGAGCAGGGATACATTGAGGAGCGAGTTGTGAAGAGAAAGTCTGCTTCTGGAGAAATTAGAGAACCCAGTATTCACCTGTATCTACGCTGGACTGACAATGGATGCAAAGGGTACTATTTAGGACCAGCGTCCGCTCTTGATGAAAAAGCTAAAGCTATCCTCTCCATAATAGGCTACTCTCAAGATGAGAAACAGTCCACTCAAGCTTTACCTAAAGAAGACTTAGTAGAACCACCGAGCAACGATACCGCAGAGATAAAAGGCACGTCTAAGCCTCCCATTAGACTATATAGCAAAGACTTTAAAGCAGAATAGTTATTCTGTAACCTCGTAATCATAACCAATTGCGTTTATGTTTATAAAAGTGGAGGTTGCTGATAATATAGATCTGTAGAGCAAATTACGCTAGTATCTTAGAAACGCAATTTTTACTAGAGGTGCTGCTTCCAGTTTTCGAGGGAACAAACCGCCAAATTACAGATTCTACAAAAAGTTTTGAGGAAACTTAGCTTTAACTGCCAATTCCTAGTATGATCTATTCAATTAAATAAAGCTTCGTGGGTGAGGAAAGTCTGATTGCGACCCAGACTATTATCTTCCGCCACCGAAGGCTCCGACCAACCCCGTCTATCTGGAGGTCAGAACATCAATGCTATTATTAGTATTGTGCAGCTTTAGTGTGCCTTTTGGCAAGTTATTTCCTAAAATAATTTCAAATTCTTTTGGTTCAAAGACATTAGATAACGGCAGCATAAGAATTACAGCCCCTACAGCTACTCTCAAAGAAGAGGAGGTAGCCCTATGACTGCTGCCGTCCAAGAAAAAAGTAAGTTTTGCCTGTTTGTCAAGCGTGAAATAGACGACTACGGGCTAGACTTCTACAAATTTCGGATCTACGCTCGAATAACCCGCCGCTCTGGTAATCGAGAAGCGTGGGAGAGCCTCACTAATATGGCTAGTGCTTGCTGTATGAACTTAAGTCGAGCGCGAAAAACCTTGCGACTATTGAATTTAGCTGAAATTACCCAATAAAAAAGCCGGGACAATCCCTACCTAGAAATAAACCTAGATTAGACTGCCACGACTCTACATCCGCTCGTCAGTCTACCAAAACTCAGCACTAAATGCAAAGTTATTTCTAAGGGTTGTCTTGGTTCTACACAAATAACGAGAACCAAAATGAACTACGCATTTCCTCAAACAGATCGCGAACTAGCTCAGAAACAACTAGCCTACCTAGGCTACACTTCTAGCCAAGTTTACCTCCGCTTTTTCTACCATTCCAAAGACGATAGAAAAGACAACGATAAAGGAAGAAAATTAAACGCCCTTGATTGGAAAGCGATCGCATCTTACCAACAAGACGAGCGCGGCACGTATGTAGTAGTTAACGGTGCTGGCGGCGGACACGAGGATAAGGATATTAAGCAATGCGCAGCGATATTTTGCGAATGGGACGACAGACCCATTGAAGACCAGTTATTACATTGGGAGACATTGGGCTTTTTCGAGCCAACAATGACCGTATATAGCGGCGATAAATCCGCTCAACCCTACTGGGTATTTAACACGCCAATAAATGTTGAACAGTGGCGGGAATTGCAACGCCTGTTAATTGAGGTTATGGGAGCAGACCCCATTAACAAAAACCCCTCAAGAGTATTTAGACTTGCTGGAGGCTGGCACGTCAAACCCGGACGAGAACCGAGACGAACAGAAATAGTCCAGGAATCAGGGCAGAAATATTCTTACGAGCAATTGAGAGAACGCCTCCAAGCTTTAGTAAAACCCGCTATGGGAAGCACAATATGCCCAGAGCTTCCCGCCCTCAACTACCAGCGTTACGAAGATATTTCGTTGCCCGTACCCCAAGCTGTACCAATTGAAGTTTGTCTAGCTAAAGAATCCCGTATCTTGCTGGAATCAGGCTGCGCCCAAGGAGGGCGTAACTTTGGCGGCGCAAAACTAGCCCGTGACCTCATCGGTACAGCCTCTTACTTGCAGACCATCGGACAAAGTTTTGATGGCAACCCTCAATTATTGCTAGAAAATTATGGCACTCGTTGCTCTCCCCCCTTGCCTACAAAAGAAATTGAATCAATTTGGGCATCGGCGGCTAAAAGCAATCCCGCGCCTAGTTGTACGGCCGATGGTGTAGAAAACTGCCTCCGCTCTTGGTACTGGAAGAACTACGTCAAGAACAATACGGCTTACAATAATAAGCCCCACAAAGGTTTTAGCCCTAGCAGTAATCAGCCAAGCACAAGCTCTAGGATCAACTTGTGCGATCGCATAAAACATATTCTTACAAGCTACGAAACCGAATCAACCCAAACGGCGGCATTAATGGACTTAGCCGCCGACGTTAAAAAATCGTTCAATGAAATTAAAAACCTCGCCCGAATCATTCATAGTGAGGGAGAGCAAGCAACCGAAGTAGTTGCCGCCATTGAATCATTCTCGCCGATAATTAAGAACTGCCGCAAGCGCTTAGATATCGGGCGATACCTCAATCCCATCCTTGCTGAACCACTAATAGCAAAAGCCTCGGCAATGCCTACAGCGCCAGAATACCTGTTTAATACTCTCTTGCCTGCTTGCGCTTCAAGAATTGGCACGAGCGCCAGGATCGTTATCGACCCCGTGTCTGGCTATACCCAAGACTGCATATTTTGGACGGCTAACGTCGCCCATTCTGGGCAAGCCAAAACGCCGCCCCAAAAAGAAGTAATTTACCCGCTAGAAAAAATGGAGGGAGAAGCAAAAGAAATTTATGATGCAAATCTTAGCGACTACGAGCAGGATAAAAAATCTGAGGAGAAACCGCCCGTAAGAATGCGGCGACTTTTAAGTAACGTTACGACCTCCACTAAAATCCGTATCCACCAAGAAAATCCGCGCGGGTTGCTCGAATACATAGATGAACTTGTTGCCGATTACCAACGCCTTAACCAATACAAAGGTGGTGGAAAAGGAGATGACTTGCAACTAGAACTAAGTTTTTTTAACGGTGCTGCCTGCAACTACGACCGCCACGACGCGAGATTATTTCTTAGCCGCACTGCTTTTAGTAAAACGGGTACTTACCAGTGGGATACGTTAGCGCGATTAATGAACGATGATGTGAATTTTATTTCTAGCGGCTACAGCGCCAGGTTTTTGTATTGCTCAATTCTCGATGCGCCGCCCCGGTATCTTGATTTACTTACTCCAAAAGCAAATAGCAATTTCACCGAGACTTTAGAGTGGCTGTACGAGCAATTAGAGGAATTACCACAGCAAGACTATTTATTAACGCGGGAAGCTAAAGTCCTATTCCAAGCCTGGAACCACACTTTAGCCGATGACGAAAGGGAAGAAAACTATTTTGGTTTCTCGATTGTCTACGCAAAAATCGAAGCTTACGCGGCAAGAATTGCCCTGTGGCTGCATATAGTTAACGCAGTCTGTGCTGGCAAATTACCCGAACCAACAATTTCCGGCGAGACAATGCGTTGGGCTATAGAAATTTCCTCCTTTTATCTTTGGCAGCAAAAACTAATTCACGGCAACAACGCTCCTTCGAGAAAGCTGGAAGGCATATTTTTTAAAGTCCAAACCCAGGCAGAGAAATACTTTGCCAAATCAAACCAGGGGCTAAATGCTTCGTTTCTCAAAACGCGGATTAACGCGCTCAAAAGTTGGGCAACCGAGAAAATCCGCTCGGTTGTATTTAAAGCGTTGGCGGCAGCAGGGCATGGACGAATTGAGGGGGAAGGTAGTGAGATGAAATACATTCCCATCAGTCAAAAGTTGGTGGATGTTGGTGCAGAGTTGGTGGAATCACCAATCGCTCAAAGCCTTACTACTGATGAAGTACAGACAACTATTGGTGAAATTGGTGATTTAGCAACACCTGTTTGTTTTTCTAAAGTTACAAGCCAAGAATTCCACTGCCCAGAAGCTCTACCGCCACATCAACTTTTACCGGAGAAACCAATTCACCAATTCACCAACTTTGAAGCCCAAAGTATTGTCAGCCCTACGATTGACCCTATTGGTGATACCACCAATAGTCCACCAATAGCACCAACTCCTAACTTAGCAATACTTTTGCTGCAATCTACAACCTGGATGGAAATAGCTAACTCGTTACAGAAAGACAGCCAAAAACTGATTGACGCAATGAACCAATTTGATAAAGGTCAAAGGAAAAAAATTGCTTCAGTATTAATTGAATTTCTATGCTCGGAGCCATTGCATTTAAAAGAATTAAGTTGGCTGCCAATCAAAATGCTCAATTGGGTCTTTGAGCGGTTGAACTTCACAATTTCTAAGATTGGTGAGAGTGCATCTATCGACCAGGCGGAGATGGAGGAAGTCAAGAACTTGTCATTTGTCTCAGTCGAAGGTTTGGGTAGTAGCAGAGAACTTTGGGTGTTCTACGATCCGACAAACGGTAGAAATATCCCTGTATTTAGTAGTGAAGCAATTTGTGGAATTTCTTTAAAAAACTAACCCACTGATTCGGTTAAATCTATGATTAGCGTCACCGAAGAAATATCTTTACTGACAAAGCAAGAAAATCAATTGCATACCAGCCTAGATAACCTGCGCGGACAACGCAGCAAAGTTCAAGAATACAAACAGGTTGAGAAAGAGTTAGCTGCGGTTCTGCGTAAAAGCCGAAACTTGCAGGCGTGGGCTGGATTTGAAATCGGAATGCCCGTACATCGTCTTAATTCAAACAGACTTGGCATCGTCAAAGAATTAAAAACTACACCTGGGGGGATGGGAGAAGTTTGGGTAAGTTGGGATGGGTTATTGCAAATTCCCGAACAGCCGAATCTGTTGCAAATTGATGGTGCGGCGATGGCGAAAATTATTGCTGTGGGCGATCGCATACGAATCGTTGATGGTCACAACAAAGCTGGCGAAACCTTCACTGTAGAACGGCTACTAGCGCGTGGCGCGGTAGAAACGACCGATGAGAATGTTTTTGAGCGTGAGGAGTGGCAAATAGTTGAAGAGTCTAAACCAGACGCGGTTAACCATTGTAAAGAGCCAGTAGATATTAACAGTTGTACCCCTGAAATTACCTCGAAAATCCAGAGGGCTGACCAAAAATCAATGAAAGAATTGGCATCGCACTCTGAAGAAGTTGTAGTTACGGTGGAAGCTGTAGTTACTACTGTTCAAGAAATCGGTGAGTTAAGCCAAGACGAGGAAAAAGAGCGTCATCGCCTGGAATTAAAAGTAGAACGTGCATATTATGAAGCAGGCTCGGCATTGCGAGAACTCAAGGACAAACGGCTGTATCGTTGGACTCATAGGACTTTTGATGCTTACTGTCAAGAGCGATTTGGACTGAGTAGCCGTCATTCCTACCGTTTAATCGAAGCTGCCAACGTTGTAAATAATTTGAAAGAATTTTGTGACCAATTTGGTCACATTTTGCCAGCTAAAGAATCTGTTTGTCGCTCGTTGACGATTTTTCAACCTAATCAACAAATAAAAGCTTGGCAGCAAATCTTACAAGAAACAGGTGGTAAACACCCTACAGGTTTGCAGGTTAAAGGCATCGTCGAACGCCTCAAGGAAAAGCCGCTAACTTTAGCCTGTGACGTTTGCACTGTTGGTGACTCGTTCATCTTGACTAGACTAGAAGGAGCGGAGCGCAAATATAATGGCTGCTGGGCAATCGCATCCCAACTACGAGACTTTACAGTAGTAGTTGATGTTTACGACGGAGAGCTTGCTGTGAAGCCTGAAAATCTTAACTCCATTGATTTACCAGATGTACGCCGACAACTGCCAGAAACACTCAAGCGAATAAAGCGACTGCGGAATAATGCAGAAAGGCTGGATCGGGGTGTCTATCACGCGCTTGAAGGCTTAGGACGACAAATATATCTAACGGAATTTGAAGCTGACTTGTTAACGTTTATGGAGCAACGCTATGGAATCGATGACTGAACTTAAGGAGCGAACTAAGAAATCTACCCAACTCCCAGTTATTTACACTGCGGTGGGTTGGGTAGCAGGCATCTTCCAGCCCGGAAAGAAAAAGTTTCAAGGAGTGTTAGTTACAGAGGACGGGCAAAGGATTGATGCAAAACTTGATTGGTATTTGGCTCATCAAATTAAAAAGCTACAAAAGCGCGAAGACACGCCCAAGGACTGGCTGCAACGGGTACACCGTTGGAAAGTATACCCTCGCACTGACCCCTTGCGTTTCGACTTAATGCAGGTAAAGCAAATAGACTTACCCATTGAAAACAAAAAGCGAAGCCCTGTGAACTCACAAGCTTCCCTTGATAAGTTTCGGGTAGTAGGAGAAATTAAGGAAATCCTTGAAAAATCAGTAATTGTCAGGGTTCGGCGCAATTCGCAACTACCGCTAAATGGAAGACAACACAACCAATCAACATTTTTAAAACTCAAAGGTATATTGCCCACCGCAGAAAGGGGAGAAATTTGGGAACTGCAAGTCCGGCGAAACAGTAAGGTGCTGGCTATTGCTAAAGGAAAAATATACGTTCCAAGTGCTGAAGAAGAGGAATTATTTAAGAAGATTCTCTCCCAGAGCATCAATCAATCAGTTGTTGCCAATCCATTACCTGATGAAGTGGCAACAAAGGTAGCTAAAACAAACCTTGATGATACGTTTACTGCCCAAAATCAGTTTATGGGAGCTAGAAAAGAGAGAGCGCGCGAAGCACAAAAGGAAATTGAATCGTCCCAGTAAACTTCGCCTGCAATCAAAGATTCAAAACACAAAAAGGTAAAACTAGCTAATCGCGGAATCAATTCGCCCGCAGTTCTGGCAATTAATACCGCAACTCCACTACAAAACCAAAAATCGCGCTTCAGCGTCCAAGTAAATGGTCAGGTGTTTATCGGATTCGATAGCGTTACTTTAAATAGAAGAATGTTGTATGTCGATGGCAAGACGGTGGCTCACGCTAAACTGGCGGTAGTTTTAGGACAACCCCAAAAAATGAGTGCGGATGGTTCTGTAACTAGAGGGAGTAACCAAGCCGTTTTGATAGGTCGGTAAGTTTTATCTCATGCGATCGCTGACCCAAAAATCCCTTGCCTCCCGATAAAACTCCCCCGTGCCATCCCACTGATAAGGGGTAGGGGAATGCAGCAACCCTAGCCAAACCTCAACCAATGGCATACTTAGCGCTTGCTGGAGTTGCCAAAGGGAAACTTTTGTCCCCTGATGCTGGCTCATCCATTGTGTGATCGCATTCTGCCACTGAGGAATATCCTCTTGTTCCGCCAAACCTTTCAATTCCTTTTTCATTTGCGCCCTAGCTTTCCTTGCCAAAGCTCTAGCTTCAGTGCGATCTATTACCGATACTACCGACCCAGAACTAGGATTAGGCTCAATATCAACAGCAAATTCTTCCATCAAATCCGACAAATCGAGCGACATTGATTGGCGCATCAATCCAGAGAGAAAATCATCATCTAGAACGGGACCATTGCTATTATTTGTGATTTCTAAACTATCTAAAATGCCTTTAGCTCGTTTAACATAGACTTCAACGATTTGCGAAATAGCTTCCGCCGCGACGTGCAGTTGTTGGTTGTTCTCCAGAGGAGCGATCGCACTTTCCAAGTCTTGCCAAAGCCCGTAAAAATCTGCCCCATCTGGTTGATTAAGCGCAGACTTCAGATTACCCCACAAATCTAGTTCAAGCTGCGTGTATGTAGGCATCAGCTTTGTTGTCCGTCAATATTCAAAGGACAAGGAACGAGCGGACATAACCCAGGATTTAGTTCTACAGTAGCCGCAACGCCATTGATACTTACCTCATACTGCTGATTAAATTGAGCGATCGCACCAGTAATGTATTGTTTGACGTGCGCCCCCGTCCAACCTAGAGTATGGACTGGTTCGCGAGTTGCCTTTCTCTGCTGTCCAATCCACAACTCAACCGATACGGCATGAAGCGGCTCGTCTTTACGCTGGCGGTAGAAATAGACAATAATTGCCGAGATAGTAGGAATATCAGTGGACTCTAATTGCGCCGCAGACTCCTTCTCCCCGCGATACTTAAGGCGACGGTTGCGGTTGTACAAATCCCGTTTTTTATAATAGGTGCGCTTCTTGTGGCAACGCTCTCCTACCCAACAGCCATCGCCCTGGGTTCCATGACGCGCGATCGCACTTTCAACTGAAAACTTGCTGCACTGTCTGCATTTATCACTAGCGCTTGTCGGCATTAGCGAGAGCGCCCCTTTTTGCAAACAGATCGGCAATGGCGACTTCTAGTCCTGGCAGCAGCGCATCAGAAATTATGTCGCCAACCCCAAAATTTTGGGGAAACTCATTTGCACCAAAAACAGTCACAGACTGAGCTTGATTATCTACCACCCAGACACGACTGACTCCAGCTTGTAAATAATCTGTAGCCTTCTGTGTCATCTCTGCGAAACTTTGACCGGGGGAGATAATTTCAATTACTAATTCTGGTAGGGCAGGACAAGGCGTGTCCTCATCCCAGTCTGCGGGCAAACGCTCGTAAGACACGTAGGTTAAATCGGGAACGGAAACCCAGCCTCGACCTTGGCGTTGTAAGACTACACTCCATTGTGTCAGAACCCGACCACTTTGCTCAAAGTCGCACCAGCCATCCATTAGCCGAAAAAATCGACCTTGAACAGAAGCGTGTTTATATTTCGGTGACACTTTGAGGACAATTTCTCCATCAATAAGTTCAGTGTGATCGCCGCTTTCCGGCATTTGCAAAAACTCAGCCAGAGTGAGTTTCCTTATGGCACGACCCATAGTTCACCTCAAAACGTGGATAAGCTTATTGTACCCTAAGCTATGTCGTTAGAGTTTCGCTAGAGTAAAAAGTGTGTTTCTGGGTGTGATTGAATGAGTGAGTATCCTCGTAATCATACATTCATGTCCGATACCTCCTCTTTAACCCCCATTACGGCAATTTCTAGGTTTGATGGCTCTTTTACACCCACGCAGGGCTTGCTTGATTTGTGGCTGCACGGCAAGTCACCCCATACTCAGCGTTACTATCGCCGTGAAGCTCTGAAGTTTTTGGCGATTGTGGGTAAACCTATTGAGTCGATAACGCTTGCTGACGTTCAGGGCTACGCAACTGAACTCGGTCAAGGCTCTTTGGCTGTCTCTTCTCAATCGAGGGCGATCGCGGCAATTAAATCTCTGTTTACTTTTGCTCATCAAAAAACTGGGCTACTTAAAGCTAATCCTGCCGGAGTGATCGCACTTCCCAAGATAAAGGACTGTTTAGCCGAGCGGATATTACCAGAATGGGTAGTACAGACGATGCTTGGACTCGAACCAAATTTGCGTAACCGAGTGTTGTTGAGACTGATATATATTGCTGGATTAAGAGTATCTGAAATAACGCAGTTACAATGGTCATCGCTGCAAGTGCGAGAAGGGGGAGGGCAAGTGCTAGTGTATGGTAAAGGCGGTAAGACGCGGGCTATTAAGCTCCCAATTAGTCTATGGCAGGAATTGCAATTTCTGCAAGGTACGGCAACACTTGAAGAACCAGTATTTATTAGTCGCAGACAGCAGGGACATTTAAGCCAATTACAGGTAAATCGAATTGTTAAAGCTGCGGCTCAAAGAGTGCCAGGACTAGAGCCAACAATCGCTAAAGCTATTAGCCCTCATTGGCTGAGACACGCCCATGCAAGTCATGCGATGGATCGTGGCGCTCCAATCCATCTAGTTAAGGAAACATTGGGTCATGCTAACATTGCTACTACTGGACGCTATCTTCATGCGCGACCAACAGATAGTTCTAGTTTATATTTGGACTCATGAGCGCATCCAATTGGAATTGAAAAAGCCGCACTTACAGTAGTCCCGTGACAACCGCGCGGTACGACAGGCGATGTGAGGCAGCTAAACGTAGGGCGGCGAGTCTGCTGCATACTCCTTATGCGGCATCACAGGTTGTGGATGTTAAGGATGAGGGGTAATCGCCACGATAGTAATTACTTCCCTTGTAGGACCGTAATGCCAAAATACTCTAAAAGCTGCTGGTGTCTTATTTTCTACATAAGCTTCAAATACTTCCTCTCCATTTGCTCCAGCTATAGATTCGTATTTGTGAGTGTTCAGGCTAGGGTGACGCAAGTTTGTTTCCATCAGCGCCAAAGTCTTCAATACTTTCTGGTATTTTTTCGGGTCTATCTGCTGTAAGTTATCTAACGTTAGTTTCGCCTCCAAAGAGAAAAGCAAGCGAAAAGGCATTAATCATTAACCTCTAAGTCTGCATACTGGGCAAAAGAACCAAGGTCGTGAGTCTCTTGTTTTGCTACTTGTTCAATCCCACGTTGAACGCTTGCTAAAGCTGAAGAATTTTGCCACAGCCAGAGTTCTTGTTCGGGGATAGTGACAACAGGATTGAGCAGAATTTGCCCAGCATCGTTGATCATAACTTTGTAAGATTTGGATTTGACGAAATTTCCTAGTGTGATACGACCGCGCTCGTCAGGGTGAATCATATCTTTAAGGACACGGAAACTTTGGTCGGTCATTAAGTTAGCTTGCGAGTGTGACTATCTTTATTCTAGTGGGTAATACCCATTTACCCATAAATGCAAGGAGCGATCGCTTATTTTAATAACATCTATCCACACTAATAGGCGTAAATAGAAGGTTCGTGCAACCAGGGGCAATTTAGTATGATATCATGTTTGTCAACCCCATTTGAGGGGTTTATTGATAATAATTGCCAATCATTACTTTGCCTAGTTTGTCTTTTTTTAGGCAATGTCCTTCAGAACAAAAACGCAGTCATAAAGCTTTGAGCTAGATGTTTTCATGCGCTCCAAGTTCTGTTTTAGGTAAAGTTTTCTGATTGTATATGTGTTAAGAAAACTATTTGTGCAGCTTATCTTTCCGCTCCTTGTGATTGTTCTTTAGGTAAATTCCTGTAACTATAGCTGTATAAGAATTCTAGTTACAGGCTGCACCTGGTTGCACGAACCTTCGATCTACGCCTTGTACCAAATTTTATTTTTAGCCTTTCCTAAAACATTTAATCAGGACTTACGCAAGGGGATAGGTTCATGCAAACAGGAAAATTTTAAAACAGAGGGATGAGATTCACCAAACTTGACTACTGCCAATATCTGTTGAGCAGTCCCATCAACTACACAGTGACAAACTT
>NZ_JBYCCV010000091.1:0-14931 GCF_057473825.1 Aliterella sp. E5.1 | reverse complement strand
TACCACCTGTGTGATTCCTTTTTTCTTGTCAAACTCCTGTTTGAACTTGTAACTCACGGTCGAACCTTTAACTTCCCAAAGTTATTTGAGTATGCTGTCTTTCCACAACCCACCTAGGATTGCTATAGTAGTAAGGCATGTAGTACTAAATGGGTAAGGACAACTGGAATCTCTTTGCAGTCTGAAGTTTATCGATTGACTATCCTATAGAATAATTCAAGTATTTGCCCAGGACAGAAACTACAGTGCCGATAATCTCGTTGAGGGCTTGGTTGTGTAGTTGCAAATGTACGGAAAAAGCCAGAATACTTCTGGTCTGCAAGGTTAGTTGTATGGTCTGAAAGTCTTATATGTAAAACATTGTGCCTATCATTACCTCTTTAGGACTACCAAAGCTGCGGTAGTGCCAAATATGTAAGGATAAGTGTAAAGAGTACGTAGAAAGAGTTGTATGAGTGAGGAGAAGTTAAATTGTCCAAAATGCGGGTCAGAAAAAATAGTAAAAAATGGCTTCATCCACAACGGCAATCAGAATCATAAATGCCGGGACTGCAATAGACAATTTGTGCTAAACCCCCGCAATCGTCCAGTTACAGAAGAGAGTAAACAGCTAATTGATAGGTTGCTGCTAGAACGGTTGTCGATTGCTGCCATCTGTAGAGTTAGCGGCATCTCTCAAACCTGGATTCAAAGCTACGCTGAGAGAAAATACCGCACCGTAGCTCAACAAGTTGCAGTTAGCTCAAAAAAAAAGGACACTTGACAATTCAATGCGATGAAATGTGGTCATTCGTGGGTAAGAAAAGCTTGAAGCAATGGATTTGGTTAGCAATGGATGTAGACACTAAAGAAATTGTGGGATTGTATGTCGGCAGTCGTTCACGCAAGGCAGCAAAACGTTTATGGCTTTCGTTACCTGCGGTTTACAGACAATGTGCTGTTGCCTATACTGACTTTTGGCAAGCATACGGGCAAACTTTGCCTAGTACGAGGCATAAAGCGGTTGGAAAAGAAACAGGTAAAACTAATTATATTGAGCGTTTCAACTGTACTATGCGTCAACGTATTGCTCGATTGGTCAGAAAGACGCTTTCGTTTTCCAAGAAATTAGAGAATCATATTGGTGCTATTTGGCTTTTTATCCACCATTACAATACATCCTTACATGTTTAGCACTACCAAAGCTGCTAACCCTCTTCTGCCAGACTCCGAAAACTTTGGTCATTCCTGAATCCTAAAAGCTTTCTAGAGAGCGCAATAGCTCGATTTTTTAATAATAATTAGCCCTCTGAAGAAATGGCTACAACTCTCCCACAGCAAGACTTCATCTGGAAAGTGACACAAGAGGGTTAGGACGATATTCGGCTTTAAGGACAGTTTACTTATAGCCAGCTTGAGTGCAATCATCAGACTATCAATCAGTTGCTGCTACCACTCAAGCTGCTTCCTGAAAAGCAGCTTGAGTGGTAGCAGCAGCGATCGGTGATAAGAGCGCCATTAGATATCTCCAATGAGTCAGGTAAGCCCATGACAAGCAACTTAGCGAGCGCGATCGAACTCCAACAACGTTTAAATAAATCCCTAGTATCCTCCAGCCAGTCACTCGACTGGAGCGGAGTCTTAGTTCAACAATATCAATATCCAAGTTCTTCCACCGTCTGTGAGATGGAGATTCCTGCTTTATCGGATCATTGGCTCAACTTACCTCTAGGAAATCCTGCTCAATTGACTCAGAAGCGCGACGATCGCGCTTCTGAGTCCATCGTTCAAAAGGGTCACAGTATTTTTATTCCGGCTGGGCAACCCAGCTACTGGCGGAGTGAGGCAAGTGATACTGATGAGACAATGCTACATATTCACTTGAATCCAGAACTGGTGAGGCAAGTTGCCCAAACTTCTGAGCTTAATCAAATCGATCTTGTAAACTGTTTCTCTCAGCATGATTTGCGCCTCCATCAGATTGCGATGCTGCTTTTGTCTGAACTCAAGTCGGATGGCATCATGGGTCAGCTTTATGTGGAATCATTAACCCAAATACTCGTCATTCATCTGCTACGACACTATTCCACCTCTACACAGAATATTGCACCTAATCACGGCGGTTTAACTGCCACTCAGTTACGACAAGCGATCGATTATGTTCAGGCTCATCTCGATCGAAACTTATCGCTGGCTCAACTTGCAGCAGCGATTAACATTAGTCCGACCTACTTTTCCAAGTTGTTCAAACGCGCTACCGGAATTTCTCCGCATCAGTATGTGATTCAACAGCGGGTCGAACGAGCGAAAGTCCTGCTGAAGACTACAGATTTAGCGATCGCAAATATCGCTTTACAAGTTGGCTTTTCTAGTCAGAGCCATCTGACACAGCACTTTAAGCATCTCACGGGTGTCACGCCAAAACAGGTTTCTAAAATCACAAGAATCTGATAAATCATAGTCAGATTCTGATATAAGTTGCAGGTTAAAACTTTCTACACTTTAGATGGAAGGGGAGAATCAGAAAATCAAGCCGCTGCTGTTGTTTATGCCATGACTCAACCCTTCATGCAGAATATTTTGAGGTGAAGTGCTGAAAATTCAACAACACAAACTGGAGTAGTAACATGAGCAAGAAACTGATCAACCCCAAAGAACTATTTGATGGTAGAGAAATACAATGAAAGAGCCTGAGTTTTTTGTCACCCCTGGTTATGGGGAACGCATGCTGAATGGATTGCATTACTCGCAAGCGGTAAAAATTGGCAATCGAGTGGAGACATCAGGTCAAGGCGGCTGGGATGACGATCTACAAATTCCCGAATCCCTCGCGGACGAGATTGGTCAGGCGTTTCGGAACGTAGAGCGAACCTTAGCGACTGCCGGTGCTGGTTGGGAGCATGTTGTCCACGTCAATTCTTACCATGTTGGAGGGTTTCCCCCGGAGGTTAACGATGTGATGGTCAGGCTATATCGCCATTACATGCCCAACCACGCCCCAATTTGGACACAGGTTGGAGTCGCGGCTCTTGGACTTCCAACGATGCGTATTGAAATCCGCGTTACTGCAATTGTTCCGTGAGTTTTACATAAGCAGCCGCACTGGCGACAGTGCTGCTCTACACCGAGCGGAGCAAGTATTCTATCTGCTATGTACAGAAATATCTCGGTGTTGGGTTCTGCGATGCTCCACCCAACTATATATTTTCGCTTAACTAAATAACACCAGATATGGAACAGAATCCGATTACTCAGGTTTTTGCGGCTCATCTAGCACTGATAAGCACAGATGTTGAGGCTTGGTCTGACTTGTTAGCTGAAGATGCAGTCGTAGAATTTCCCTATGCTGCCGCTCTAGGTGCGCCTAGCCGATTTGTAGGCAAACCTGCGATCTACAACCACATGAAGAACGCAGTCGCACAATTACAAAACTGGGTCTTCACAGATATTCGTGAATATCAAACACCGATCCCAACTGTGCTATTGGCTGAATTTCATGGAGAAGCGGTGTTTGTAGCGACGGGTAAAACTTATCAGCAAGACTATGTAGTGCGGCTAGAAACAACCAATGGCAAGATTATTCACTACCGCGAATACTGGAATCCGGCTCCGATCCTCGAACTAATGGGTAGCAGCGCAACTGCTTTCTCATCGAATCCAAATTCATAGAGAGGAAAAAGATGAAAATTGTAATTGCCTCTGCATCCGGCAACATTGGCCGCCGTACTGCCGAAAAAGTCATTCAGTCCGGAGCCGAAACGGTGCTTTTAGCGCGACATCCAGAGCAGTTGGCGGATCTAGTCGATCGGGGTGCGATCGTTCACAAGATCGGCAGTGACGATCCTCAAGGATTGATAGATGTAGCGCAGCAGGCAGATGCTTTATTTTGGTTGACACCACCGAAGCTGGATGTGCCTAACATGAGAGATTGGTATCTTCACACAGCACAGGTGGGCGCGAACGCTGTACGCACAAATGGCATTGCGCGAGTCGTGAACATTTCCAGCATTGGTGCGGGTTCAAAACCAAATCTGGGCTCAGTCTCATTCAGTGGCGATGTTGAATCGATCTTCAATGAAACTGCTGCCAATGTCGTGCATCTGCGTCCTGGCTATTTTATGGAGAATTTCCTGGCGCAAATCGAGACGATCCAAAGCGATCACATTGTTCGGTTTTCTTATCCGAGTGACCATGATATTCCCTGGATTAGCACTGATGATATCGGAGATGTGGCAGCACACTATCTCCTGGATCGGCGTTGGGCAGGTCAGTGGACTCGTAATTTGATGGGGACCGAAAATCTTACATTGCTTGAAACAGCTGCTATTTTGTCGCAAGTGCTGAACTCTTCGATCAAATATGCTCAAGTCAGTATTGAATCGCTCCAGCAGCAGGTTGCAGCAATGGGCGCGACTGCTGAGGTTCAGCGCGAAATGGGTAATTTATTCCGTGCGCTTGGCGATCTAGATGGAGTTTATGCCACAGCACGAACCCCGGAAGCAACAACACCGACGACCTTTGAGCAGTTTGTTAAGAACAAAATCCTTCTGAATTTCCATTAAGAAAAACGGTGTTCCGCTCAGGCTAAACTGTGACCGATGCTGGCTCTATCGTCGATAAGTAAGTCGGGTGGATCTCAACTTACCTTGTGCGAAATCTGCGATCGAAGAAGTACGATCTCCTAAAGCTGCCTAACAGCGACGCAAGCAGCTAACGTTCCTTAAAGAAAAACAAGGCAGTCTGCCGATCTGTTAACCCCTCGACATACTGCATAATTGTTGCTAATGCTAGACGGAATGGAGACACTGTTGGTTGCCCTTTCTGGGGAAATAAGTTGGCTTGCGTCCCGCTCCGCGAGAAAAGCTCGCACATGAATCCGCTAGTGTCAGGTAGATGTTGCCTTTGGGAAAGATAACTTTAGCAACTCTAGCTGGAGGTTATCTAGAAAGATGTGTCACTCGCCTCATTGAAATTTCGTTCGCTCTCGAAAACTATATGGGAGCAAGTCGGGTTTTTATTGTGTAGGGATGAACGGCTGGTCTTTACTTTCCTCAGCACTCCTCCAATTTACCATTGAAGGAGTGCTAAAAATCCTCGGCAACATGAGTATAAGGCGGTTCCCAGTCGGGGTTGTCGTACACGCATTCCCAGTCGGAACACTCTTGTTGGGCTTCCTCCCTTTGCATTTTCAAGCCCGCGATCGCCGCCACATCATCGGGATGAACTACCCCCTCTACAATTAGGTCGCTCGCGGTGTCGAAATCGTGAGGGGAAGCAAAATTGCGTTTTAGATTACTCATGATCAAATACCTTTGATTCACCACCCATATTAACAAAAATCCTCCTCTCAAAAAAGAGCAGGATTTTTTTATCGCTTTAGTGATAGTTAAAGTTTGCACCTGCGAATTAGCAACTAGAAAGTGACAGCGAACTAGATTGAGAAGTACATACCGCACCTTTTTAGCAACTGCCAACAAACAAAACGCGCACTATGGCGATCGCACTGGAACACTTCTGCACCAAAACGGGGCTACCAATCGTAGTTGATGGGCAGCCAGTTACCGAGACAATAGAACACTGTTTGGCAGAATATTTCGCTCCCAACGCTATATTTAAACTGGGAACGGTTTATCCTAGCTTGACGACGGACACAGACCTCAAGCAGTTTGAAAATCAAGGGTTGACTCTCCAGTTTGCCGCCGACGATCGCTTTTACTTTATGGACGAGCAGTTGCGGCAAAAAATGTTCGATGCTCCCCACTTTGGCGCAGCCTACGGGTCAAATATGTTCACGCCCTGCAAAAGTTTCTCCCAGCGAGAAAACTTGCGCGTTCTGGTGGTGGATGCCAGCACTGGGGATAATGGCGGAGTAATGCCTAACGACGAAGCTGTAAAGCTAGTAGGTGACGGCGATGGCAAAATAGATGTAAGGCTGCACGAATCCCTGGGTAACTCCGCCGCAACCCCCTTTCAAACCCGTTTCGGCATCAAAGAACGACGTGATGGAGTTAACGCGGACGACACTAAACCTAAAGTAGAAACATGGCAGATAGGAAAGGGTACGTTTGCTCCCCGCGACTTGAGCTTGGTGGGAAATGGTTATGACTTAGTTATTTCCACCGACCAACTAAAAGGTCGCAAGAACGAGGAAAACGAGCTTGGCATCTTGGGGTCGGACGGCAAACCGATTAGAGTTGGCAACGAAATTCAACCCGGCGAGTATTTAATGACAATGGGTATCGGTAACAAAACCGATGCTTATTACGGCATCACTTCTACAGGCGCTCAATTTTGGAATTCATTTCCCCTAGGCGTAGAATGCGACGTTTTGCCGCGATTAGAGCAGCGACTAGAAGAACTTAAGGACATGGCGAACGATCCTAGGAAGATCGCCCAAGACTACATCGACTCAATGGATGCCAGGTATAAATACCAGATCCAAACCCAAGCCGAAGATTATATTGATTTTGAAAATCTCAATTTGGGAGCTATTGACAATCTAATCGACAACGCTCTGGGTTCAACTGACCAAGACATAATGTATCGCATCCTCAAGGCAGATTTGGAGGGGCATTGTCAGGTATTGGAGTTACCCAAAGTTATCGATAAACTCCAAGAACACTGGCGCGAACAGTACATGGACTGCGCTACAGGCAGGTTTATTAAGTTTGACTCGGCAATGGCGCAAACAATCCACCAATTAGCTGAAAACGAAGTCTGCTATCCCAACTTTCCCGATGGAGCAGAAGTTATTGTTTATCGCGGTCCTACAGCTAATTCCAACACCATTGATGTTTATCTAAACCGCCACCTCAGCAATGAACCGCACGACATCGGCACAATTAAAATGTCTCCCTTGGGGCTAAAACATTCTTTATCAGACTGTGATGGCGATCGCATGGCAATTGCCCTCGCTCCTTAATTTCCCCACACAAGTGCGGAAATTAAGGAGCGTCAGCAAGAGGAAAATCGCTACACGGAAATTATTAAATTAACTAAGAAAGCTTATGAGGGTTCTTTTGAGCAAATAGCCCTAGATGCGATGGAAAACAAAGTTGGCTTAATTGCTAACTTGTGCATGAAAAGTATTGCCCTGGAAAACGAATGTACGTCCATCCCGAAAGAAGAAGCATGGTCTTTGATGAGGGATATTTCCATCGGAGCGGTAGGAATGCTCTCCGCAGAAAGCAACTCCAGAAACCCAGTCAACTATCCACCAGAAATTAGAAAACAAATCGTAGAACTATCAAAACTTTGTCAGGAGGAACTAGATAAACAAACTGACATTAAACAATACAACAGCCTTACAGATTACAACATCGGCAGAGACGACAGAAATTTACCATTGCTGTCAGAAAAAGATGTCGATTTTTACTTAGAAAAGTCTCGTAAATTTTATCACGATGTAGTTGGCATACTGGGAGGACAGCTACAAATTGAAGTCGATCGGGGAAAAAGTGCCAACCGCTCCGACTCGGAAACTGTTAATGCTTGCAATGCCATCATCAAAAACCTCGACGTTGCTCCTTGGGTAGAAGAAAGGAAAATAAACGAAGTGTATGCCACCAGAGCCATGAATACAAAGGGTCATGGGGCTATCGATCAGATGCTCAAACCTACAAACGTTGCTTTTGCCGAAAGTGCGCTCGTTGCTCGTTCGACCCAACAGTTTCAAGATGTATTCAAGGGAGTGGAGTTCACACCCACCCAAAAAAACAAGGCGGCGGAACTCAAAAAAACCTACGATACATTGATGAATCGGGCGATAGAAATTAGCAGAGAAGTGGAAGAAGCTCCAGGTCTTAGGCTAATTGCCACCAGTGCTAGAGGTAATGCCATTGAGATTATTGGACTAGGCGAATTTAAACACCCCAACGCTTTTAATACCAGCAGAAAACTCGACATGATGATTGTCGAAAATAACAACCCCAAAACCAAAGCTCAAAATAAATGGATAGCGATCGCCCCAGTTTTCGACAAACATGGCTTGCCTGAACTTAAAGATAATGGCTTACCCGTCCGGAAGAAATTGGGATATGTCACAAAAGAGAGCGCCACTAAATATTCCCAAAAAATGAAGCAATACGAAGAATTTAAGGGACTGACCCCAGCAGTATTGCCCGGACTCACATCTTGCCAAGTTCGAGCCGCTTTCTCTCAAGTAAAAGAGTTTGCACAATTGACAAAAGAAAGCATCCCCGACTCCCAAAAAGAAGTTATGGCATCAGCTATGTGGAAAGTTTCAACAGCTAATGCTGAAAGTCGAGAAGGTGGTTTTAAGAAGACATCGGCGGTATTCGCCATGTTTGGGGAGCAATTGATAGGACGGTTACACGAGCTACAGTTTACGGACTTTGCCGTAGTAGGCACTCACAAACCCAGCAACGAGCATCTAGGGCGAAAATGGATTGGAGAAAAGGTGTCTTGCAGCATCGAGCAAGCGCCAGACCCTGCTGACCCCACGCAAAACAAGCGTTGGCTAGTAGTTGAAGGTAAGAAATTAGGAGTATTTCGCAGCGAGTCAGCCCAACGGCCTATTGGAACTTGCTTTGAAGCGGAGATATCCTCGCCGCCCAGTGCTTCGGTGATTATTACTAGCAGCCAAGGCAATCAATTGAAGGTAGGGCAGATTAAAAAGTACGCTTTTAGCGATCGGGAGTGGCAATCTGAAAAAGGAGTAGTTACTTTTAACGTCACTGGTGATAGTAAGGCTCTTACACCCATTGCCCTAATTAATGGCAAACCATTGGGGGTAATTGATAAAGAATCCTTCGCTAACCTTAGCGAGAAATTGAGCGCCAAGGGTATAAAAGTCCAAGATTTTCAATTTAACGCCACCTTGGAGTCAGCGCCAGCAACGATCGCCAACATCAAAATAGACCCCGAAACTGTAAGATATCCCGAAGTCTGGACGAAGGAAGAATCAACCGTTATAAATAAGCTCCACTGCTTGACGGATGACCTTACACCATTGCTGAAAAAACAATACACAGAGAAGGCGGAGGGGCTGTTGCATGATAGTGAAGCTGGGTTGAAAGCTTACCTTATCCCCGGCGAAGAATTTGAAAAATTTATGCAGGAGAAAAACCAAAAGGCAGAATCTATCAAAGCCTTATCTGATGAAATTGAAAAGAAATTTGGGACGCAAAGCTTTATTGGAATTGCTCAAAAAGACGATGCTGAAGAACTTTATTTCGGCATTCTTATTCCTACTGAGCGGTCAAAGGAAAAAATAGCCAACCGCCTTGAAAATACTTTTAACTTTCCCCTAGAGTACGAACAAATGCAGGGCGGACAGAGGACAAAACTGATAGCCATACCATTAGACGATATGCAGGAGCTTATCTCTAATGCTCTTTCTAAACAGCAACACAGAGAAGCTGCTACACCGCTACAAGTAGCTATAGCACCTCCTGATGGGATGCGACAACCTTTGGAAACAGTGCTGCTGCAAACGGTTGACGGTGACAGCATTTCTTACAAGTTAAAAGTAGATTCCACCAAAATTGATGCTACTGCTTCCTGGCTGCAAAAGAACGGAGCCGAATTTAATCTGATGCAACCGGATTCCCCTAGCGATCGCGCTACCTTCACTATTGCATCAATTCACGATGCGGCACTTAACAAACTAATTGAGAAATACCCTCCACAAAATGCTGCAAGCGAACAACAGTCTAGTTTAGAAAGTAATGCGAAGTCTTCCAGCGCTGCACTTGACACTATTACAGCCCACTCTGAACCACTCCAACAACCGTCAACGCGATCGCACCGAGAAGATTGGGAGAAAACGATGCTCAAACAGGCTCTTGCCAGCTTGAAGGCAAATCCTGCCAATGCTGCGGAGGAAATTCAAACCAGTACCTTCAACGACGGTAAGTATAGAGTAATTCATCACGTTGAGAGCGAAACTTTACGGATTGTAGATGAAACATCGCACCGGGGGACGCTGTACAAAGCCCACAAAGGCAAAGCCGCCCAAACTTGCGAATTTACCGATGCTGAGAAAGAGAATTTCTTACAAGTGCAGCCTTCTCAACGAGACTCAACGCAGCACAAAGAGCAGCAAAAACCTAAAGGATGTGAAAGGGAATAGGCCCGGTCCGGACGGCACTTGCCGTCGTGTTGCTGGCCGCGCTGGCCCTGGTCGTCGTCGTCGCCCTGGCCCTGCAATGACGGGTCTCTGGGCTTCACATGCTTCACATGCTGCACGAGGCGGGGCGGGTGCCACGATACTGGGTAGGATCCCACCAGGAATCCCTCGTATCCGGCGCAGAGCATGCCCAATTTCCGCGCCATGAAAGCAGGCTGCTGTGACAGTTCCGCTCGACAATTCTCCCGCCCATTCCCCGGCACCTGCGGCCGACCAGCGCTCCGAGCCCGCGGATCCGATGAACTCAGAGCTCCGGGCCGATGTGCGTCGGGTCAGTACGCTCCTCGGGGAGTCCCTCGTCCGCCAGCACGGGCAGGGCCTCCTCGACCTCGTGGAGCGCGTCCGCGTGCTGACGAAGCAGTCGAAGGAGTCCGGCAGCGGCGCGGACGCCGAGGAGCGGGCGGCCCTCGCGGAACAGGTGCGTGAGCTCCTCGCCGGCCTGCCCATCGACCAGGCCACCCGGCTGGTGCGCGCGTTCGCCGCTTACTTCCACCTTGCCAACGCAGCCGAGCAGGTGCACCGCGTGCGCGGTCTGCAGGCGCGCCCGGAGCAGGATGGCTGGCTCGCGCGGACCGTGTCACGCATCGCCGCGGACGCGGGTCCCGATGCGCTCGCCGCGGTGGTGCGAGAACTCGACGTCCGGCCGGTGTTCACCGCCCACCCCACCGAGGCATCCCGCCGTTCCGTGCTCGACAAGCTGCGCCTGCTCTCCGACATCCTCGCCGACGCGACGGCGGAGGGGTCCCGGCAACGACGGCGGCAGGACCGCCGGCTGGCGGAGGTGATCGACCTGATCTGGCAGACCGACGAGCTGCGACAGGTCCGCCCGACGCCGATCGACGAGGCGCGCAATGCTGGGTTGCTGCGGTGATTTCGGACAGCGGAATTAGTGGATTCTTCTACGCTGCCAAGGCTGGCTGTTGGTAACTGTAGTGGACGTCGTTGGGATACCGATAATCGAGTGCAGAGTGCCGGCGCCGGCTATTGTAGAACCCTTCGATATACGTGATCACATCCCTTCTAGCCTGGGCCTTGGTGGCGTAAACCGTCCGGTACACGCGTTCATTTTTCAAGGCGGAGAAGAACGATTCGGCCATCGCGTTGATGCTCCTATGGTTGTCAAGTTGGGATTTCGCCGGTTTTTGGGTTGGCTGTGATGAGGTGGTAGACCTCTCGGATGACGTAGCGCTTGAGGCAGCGGATGATGTCACGCTTTGATTTGCCTTCTGCTGTGCGGCGGGTTACGTAGGCAATTGTGGGCTCGTGGAAGCGCATTCGGCCAATCACAACGCGGTAAATTGCCGCGTTGAGTTGTCGGTGGCCGCCGTGGTTGATGCGGTGTTTGCCGGAGGTCATGCCTGAGCCGGTGGGGATTGGGCTGATGCCAGCCAGTTTCGCGAAGGCTGCTTCGGACCGGATGCGTTCGGGGTTGTCGCCGGCGACGATGAGGATCTCCGCGGCGGTGTCAGCGCCGATGCCGAAGGGTTCGATCAGCTGGGGTGCGGTCTGGGTGACGAGGTCCTCGATCATCGTGGCGAGTTCTTTGGCTTCGGTGTCGAGGTGTTGCCAACGTCGTGCCAGGGCGCGAAGGGTGTGGCGGATACTGTCTTCTGGTGTTTTAAGCTCTCGCGGACGGAGGGCAGCGAAGTGGCGTGCGAGCATCATCTGGGTCTTCCGGGCGGTCTCTTTGCGCATCGACTCGGGTGCATGCACGAGCATCGCCTTGAGCGTCACCATCGCCGTTGACCGGTCCTTTACGGCGGTGTCGTGGGCGACTTTCAGTTGCCGGGTCATCTCCACGGTGCCCTCGGCGGTTTTCGGTTCCGCGGTGGCAAATCCGGCGAGGACGGCGCGCGCTGCGTTCTCTGCGTCAAGAGTGTCGGATTTGCCGGCGAGGCGGCGCATCCGCCGGTCGGGGCGGTTGACCTCGATGACGCGATGGCCGTTGCGGCGGACGAAGGAGGTGAGTCCGGCTCCGTAGGAGCCGGTGCCTTCAATGCCGAACGCGATGATCTGCCCGAACGATGCGGCCCAGTCGAGCAACTGGCGGAATCCGCCGCTGTCGGTCGCGATCGTCAAGGTAGCGAGGATCCCACCGATAGAGTCCATCACCGCCGCGACGTGGACGTGTTTGTGCGTGTCGACGCCGACAACGACGTGTCCGGAACGAGTGAGCGGGATAGGGGGCGCTGCTGCCATGGCCATCAGTTTCTCCTGCCGGTTAGTGTGGATTTGACGCTGACGCCGGCGGGTGGACAGGACTGTCATGGGGACGCTCTCGAAAGTTGCTCCAGGCTCCTATTAGGTCACGCTCGACCGGCGCAGTATTTTTTTTGCTATGCCTGGCCGCGAGGCTGACAGATCAACGCAAAGGCACCCGAGGGGCCGTTCCCAACATGGGGCAAGCTGCCGCGGCCAGGACTTCCGAATTCAGTCTGAATCCGACATCAATAGCCTGACAGTCCCAGCACACCCCGACCGCTCCCATCGACTGCGTGACGTTGTTGCCGGCACACCATCTCTGGAACTCGTCCGAGGTGTACTGGCTACCCCGGTCGGAGTGGAACACTCTTCCGTCGCCACTGTTGTCGTCGGCGAGGTACCCGTGGTCGCGGGCCATCGTCAGGGCCGCGGTGCACAGGCTCGCACGCATGTGATCAGCCATGGACCAGCCGATCACCATACCGGTGCACAAGTCGATCACCGTGGCCAGGTATAGCCAACCCTCCCCGGTACGCAGGTACGTGATGTCCCCGACCAGACGGGTCCCGGGCACCTCGGAGGTGAAGCTACGCTTCCCGTTCTCGTCGAGCATGTGATTACGGATATGCGCTGTTTTGGCTTGCGGGTCCTGGACAGTGGTTTTCTTTCACGCCCGCGTCCGTACCGCCCGCAGACCCTCCTCGCGCATGATCGCCCCCACGGTGGGAGCTGCGACTCTCACACCCTTCTGGTTCAGCAGCAGGGTCAGCTGGTCCCGGCCAGCACGGCCTTTCTCCTCCTCGAACACCCCGATCACCGCAGCCCGCAGCGCCGCGTGACGTACGCTCCGCGGTGACGGGCCGGCAGGTGTACGCCACCGGTAGAACGAGGCCCTAGAGACCTTCAAGACCCGGCACAACCAGGCAATCGAGTGGTGCGCCTTCTCTGCCTCGATGAACTGGTAGAACTCTTCTACCGTTGCTTCGCTGCAAAGAAGGCGCTGACTTTTCCCAGGAACTCGACCTCTGCCTTCAGCTTCGCGTTCTCCGCCAGCGCCTTCTGGTGCTCCTCCCACGACACCGGGGCCCCAGCATCACCTCGGTCAGCGGGCTGTGGGTTCTCCTTGCGATGCTGCCGCACCCAGTTACCCAGAGTGCTCTCCTTTACCCCGACCTCCACGCAGACCTGCTTCACCGGCCTGCCCGAGCTCAGGACCAGACGAACACAATCATCACGGAACTGGGCATCGTACTTCTTCTTGTCACGAACGGTCATCTGAAACGAAGGCTCCAATCAAGCTGTCTCACAAAACCATACGGCCGCACCTAGAATCCGCGCTGTCCGTGGGCACCGGCAGGACGGTCCGAGAGAGTCGCACCTCGCTGCCGAACAAGCGCCGCTCGCCGTGCTCATGTCGTTCCACATATTGCCAGAGGTAGCGGACCAACCCTGTCCGCTAATGGTGTCAGTATGGCTCCATGGGTGAAAGTGAACTCGACTGGAACCGGACTGTCGCTTTCCGTGAGCCGGTCCCCGAGGTCTTCACCATGATCCCCGGGCGAACCGGTCACGTCATGGACGGTTTATTCGCCGCGCGCAAGGCCGCACGCAGCGCGGCGCGCTCCAGTGCGCTCGACCAACTCGGGGCCCGGCCTGAGGTCTGGCTCGGCTAGGTTAGCGGCATGACCCAGGACATCCCCGCCATCTTCGACGCTCACGACCCGGGGGCGCATAGCCAGTTCCGCAGTTCACGACCGGTTCTCGGCGTCGACAGCCGTGCTGGAGTGATCTCATGACGTGGGAGACCCACCCGGTTACACCTGACCGCTTCGAGGACTTCGCCGACGTCATCAATCGCACCCGCCGTGCCAACCACTGCTGGTGCCTGTCCCACCGGCTGCGGACTCGTGAGATCGAGGGGCTCGGCGGCGGGAGCCGTGAGCAGGCCATGCGGCGCCTGTGCGAGCGCGACCATCCGCCTGGGGTGCTGACTTACCGGGAAGGTGAGCCGGTCGGGTGGTGCAACATCGGTCCTCGCATCGAGATCACGCGTCTGGCCTACTCCCGTCTCATCCGACCCATCGACGACTTGTCGGTGTGGTGCATCGTGTGCGTCGTGGTCCGCTCGGGGCATCGTCGACAGGGTGTGACGACACCACTGCTCGAAGGCGCGGTTGCCTATGCCGCCTCACACGGCGCGCCCGCCGTGGAGGCGTATCCGGTCGACCCCCCAGGTCGGATGGATTTGACCATGGCATTCGTGGGGACCAAGCCGATGTTCGAACGAGCCGGCTTTCGGGTCGTCGGCACCACCGACGCCGTGGCGGGCGGGATGCCACGCCTGGTCATGCGGCGAATTCTCCCCTGAGCAGTTCCACCGCCGTGGACTGCGCACCAAGAGCACGAGACGCATACGCCACCACACGCAGACTGTCGCACACTCGTCAACGGCTGCCGAGTCGGCTTCTCGACTACTACTCGAAAGCCCTCCGATCGCACGTACAGGCATCATCTTGCCCTCGCCGCGCGCCCAGGCTCGTGCCGCTTTGAACGCCTCACGAGGTCCAGCTCAGAACAGAGTCGTGTAGTTAAAGTTGATA
>NZ_JBYCCV010000090.1:0-15146 GCF_057473825.1 Aliterella sp. E5.1 | reverse complement strand
GCAAGTCTTGCCAGTTACAACCATTTTTCAGTTGATAAAAGATGCCATCCAAGATTTCGCGCTTGCTCCAGTTAGAAGGTCTTGTTTGCTTCTTCGGCGGTAGGATCTTAGGTAGTAAAGGTTCTATTATTTTCCACTCTTCGTCGGTGAGGCTGCTCTGGTACGGCATGGCATCTGCATTATGTTTTTGCCTTAACGTTACTTCCTTCCAGGGAAAGATGTCAAATGGGTTCTATACAGAAGATGGAGTAGAGTTTTATCCAGAGACTGTAAAAGGAGAAAGGATTAAAGAAGAGCAAGAGTACGAAGGAGTAAGGCTCAAAATAGAGGGAAAACTAGGTTCTGCTAGACTAACAGTTCAAGTTGATATTGGGTTTGGTGATGCTGTCACTCCTGCGCCGGAATTAGGAGAATTTCCTTCAATTCTCAATCTACCATCGGCACGATTACAGGTCTATCCACGTGAAACTGTTGTGGCGGAGAAGTTTCAGGCAATGGTTTCTCTTGGCATAGCCAACAGTAGGTTAAAAGATTTCTATGATATTTGGTTTCTCGCTTATCAAGCTCAGTTTCAGGGCAGCATACTTTGTCAGGCGATGAGAGCAACTTTTACCCGAAGAAAAACACCTTTGCCAACCGAAGATCCTTTAGCACTGACAGGAAAATTTGCTGAAGATTTTCTGAAACAATCCCAGTGGAGTGGATTTATCAACAAAAATAAACTCGAATCTAATTGTGAAACTCTCAGGAACACTGTAGCCGTTCTCAACTCTTTTCTGATGCCGCCTTGTCTAGCTGCGTCAGACAACACATCATTTAACTACATTTGGACTCCACAGCAGCAGTGGCATCTGTAGCCATATTTATGTCCACCCCAGGTAATAAAATAAATACTAATCTTTTTCCAAGCAGTTGCGGTTACTGAACCAAAAAGCGACTTCACTCCATATTCTTCAGATAAGCCTGCGCTGGATTAGGGGTCGAAATTTCTTTGGAGACATTAGTAGTGTGAAAACGTTGTTTGGGCTTGATTTTCCCCGTAAATATTATTGGCTCAACCCCCGCCGCCGTTGAGACATTATTTAATGTAATCCCCCAAAAACTAAATCCTATAATTAATAGCATTATCCAGTAGACAAAAAGATTATGAGCATCAGCCGACTGCATTTTCTTCAGTTGAATAGCTGTGCCAACTAACACTGTCAAACCAACGGTAGATAGGAGCAAATACATCTCTTGGGCGCTAGGATCAAGGCGGCGATAGAATTTTGACCAGCCAAAAGCAGCCAGATAAGCTGACAACAAGGCTGCCAGCAAGATTTTCAGACTGACAGCCCAGACTAGCATTACCAAAGCCAAGCCAAAGCCAAGTATCAGCGCAAGAATTGTTAAAGCATTAACAATAAATATGACAATGCTGTTGCCATCAGGGTCATTAGTCAGGCTGCTACGGGCAAGCTTGATGACGAACAGACAAAACAACTTGATAATTTTACAGAGTAATCCCACCGTCGCGCTCCTTGGGTTTTGGTGTGATAGTGCTGGTATGAGCCGACTTGCTTTGGGCTTTTAACTCCTCAGCGAGTAGCCTTGCTTGTTCCTGCTTGAGTTGAGTTTCAAGGCGTTGCTGTAACTCGGCAGTAGTGCTAAGTAGTTGCAAATTAAGGTCTGATAACTGCAATAAGTCATCGGGGCGCTCAACGTTGCCTGGAGTCGATCTAAACACCACCTTTTGGTCAAATTGAATTTCACAACAGCTACCAGTAATTTCAACCGATAACCTTTGAGCGTAGTAGTTACCGCCGTTGATTTGCACAATCGCTCTAGCAGTATTGGCGATGGATTCCTCACGCCGCGCAGCTAGCGCAAACTCCTCGTAAAGAGAACGCAACTCAAATTCATTAACCAGAGCTTGCAGGCGGTTAACTATAGTTGCTAAATTCTCAGGATGCCGCATCTCGACTGATTCGCCCTCAATAAACGCAGCAATCTTCCCTTGCTTTCGCTCAATTCTTAAACCTTTTTCTTGGTAAACAGCTTCAGGAGCAAGGATTTGGTCAGTGAGAATAAGTAATTGTGCTGCCAGCATTTCTGGGCTAGGGGTAGAATTGATCTCGCTTGCTGTTGACACGCCCGAACCAAAAATTGTCTCTGCTATCGGTTCGGCGGCTTGAGTTGGCTTCTCTTTACGATAGTTAGCGACATATTCGGTGAAGTTATTCATTGCACTTGATAGCTGCGCTACCTGCCGAGTCAAATGGGTGAGAGGTTGGGTAAGTGCCGCGTCGATAGCAGCTTCCTCAAGGTAAGAAGCGATCGCTTCAAATGCTTGCTCCTTGATTTGCTCCTGTGCTATATCAAGCTGCTCGGTGGGGCGAGATAATTGAGCGTGTAGTTGTGCTACCTGTTGAGTCAAATGGGGAAGATATTGAGTAAGAGCCGCCTCAATTGAAGCTTCTCGAACGTTTGAAGCGATTTCCTTAAATGCTTGCTCCTTGATTTGCTCCTGTGCTATTTGTGAGGCTAAACGCTGGCGTGAAATCGCAATAGTTGCAGCGAGAGTTAATCGACGCATCGCTCCAGTCAATTCCTGAAGCTGAAGAGAAGCTAATAATTGGGCGATGGTTGAAGTCTCTTCAGTTATCGAAGCAGAATCCGTTGCTTGTGCTTCGACATAATCGTTAATAGCTGCGAGTGCTTGCTCGTCTATGGACTCGCGCTCTAGCTCCAGATGTCTTGCCACAGCTACATCGTTGACTGGCTGGGCAGCCTTGGATGCGGTTCTTAGATGGTTGAGTGACTCCAGGAGCGACAATAGCGCCTCATCAGTCAAAGCCGATTCTACAGCCTGCTCTTGGACATAATCGTTAATAGCTGCGAGTGCTTGCTCGTCTATGGGCTGGCGCTCTAGCTCTGTAGTAGGCGACGAGAAAGAAGGATAAATTAAGTCAAGAGCAGGACGCTGTGCCTTGCTAAATTGAATTGATTCGCGCAGTTGTGCCTTATCAGTGCAGTACACAGCAAACTCTAGTTTGGCTCGGCTAGCCGCCACATACCAGGACTCTTTAGACAAAGTGCCATTTCCCCCAAGAGAGGCAAAGATAGCGTACTGCGCCGTCGCTCCCTGCAAGGAGTGGACAGTGCTAATCCACCTGTAATCGCTGTGCAACAAATTCTCTGGAGCGACGGTAAAGCGCTTGCCCTTGGTACTAATCTCAATTGTCTGGGTTTGGGGGTCAACTGCTTCCACCCGAAATCTTTGACCGTTGACCTGAAGTTGCTTGCCATTAGTATCTTTAATCCCAGCAGTAAAGCGCATTTCTTCCCCAGCAGCAATTTCAATGTGCTAGGGTGAAAAAACTTCGCGTTCTTTATAACGATACAAATCTAGAGTTTGAGTTTGTCCTTTAGTGTCAACCAGTTCAACGCTGCCCGCTTCTGGGTTAGTCGCTGTAACTCGGTACAGTTCGCCTTTAGTAAAAGACCCGCAATTGCGCCAAAAGCGCACCAGTTCCCCGACTTGATAATGGTCTGCCAATAATAGATGGTGTTTGTCTAAATCCTTTTTCTGCAACACCTCAATTTCTAGAGCGGGTTCAGACAGTTCGCCCTGCTCAAGGAGTCTGTTACGAATAGCAACAGTTAAGGTAGCCCGCTCTTTGTGAGTAGTCGCCATAATCAGGGTATTGCGCCGTTGCTCCTTGGGGCGGGTGAGGTAATCGTCCACAATTGCTGGCAGCAACCCGTCAACGTCAGGAATTTCCTGAACCAAGCCGCCCTTGTCCAGTAAATCAAAGGCGGCTTGGGGTTGCTGCGCTTCGCAATAGTCCACTACCGCTCGTAGTTGCTCGTCCTTTTGCCTCATGTTCTGGCTAATGGAAGCAGTTAATAGTCCGGCTCTCGTTTGCAGCAACCGAAACGGATTGCCTTGCTCAACGGCGGATAGCTGCTTAGTATCTCCAACTAGCAACAAGCGACAATTTGATTCCCTTGCTCGTTCTAGAAAATGGTGCATCTGACGATTCGATACAACTCCCGCCTCATCCACAACAATCAGAGCATTACTCGGAAAATCCGCTTTTGAAGTGCGAATTAAGCTTTCTATGGTCTGGGACGCGATGCCGCTTTCTGCCTCTAATCCTTCCACCTGGAGTCCACCCACCGCACAACCAATTAGCCGCTTCTCTCCCATTAAGTCTTTGAGGGCGCAGAGGGAACGAGTTTTACCAACTCCAGCACTTCCCTGAATTAAGATAACTAAATCCTGACTCCTAGCAATATGTTGGAGAGCTTTGGTTTGATCTACGTTTAAAGTGAATTTTTCTGCCGCGATTGCTGCAATCTCAGCATCGCAAATAGCAGCGTGAGATGATTTTCCAAAAATTGCCCAATCTAGTATTTGACGTTCGCGTTGTAATATAGTGCGCGTTGTGTAGCTAGGGTAGGGAGTAATTGATGTAACTGCTACAAGTTCTTTACTTGTTCCAATCGCTTCAGAGATAGAACTTGAGAGATATCTGCCAGCACTTAATCTGCATCCTTCCCTAACAAGTTCCATATAGCCAAAGGCGCTTGCTTTTTCAGATAACCGTTCGGCGGCGGCGATAACAATCTCTTGAGGGCTGGTGGGGTAAGAAGCTGCTTGGAACTGGGATTCTAGCTCTTGCCGCGATACCTGTGGGCATGGTGCTATCCCCGCCGTTGCCGCCGTTGATTGCCAGTCTAAAACTTGAGAATCTGCATCTTTGTCGTAGGCTTTTTTATTACGAGTAGCACGATTAGCAGCATTGAGTTGTTCTGGGGTAGCGCTAGTGCGGTCTAAACCCATTGCCTGTAAGTAGGCTTCTAGCTTTTCTGTGCGTTGAGCAAAGGTTTGAGTCAGCAGTTGCTTTGGGTTGCCTGCTAATTCAAACTGTCCATTGGTATCCCAATAGGTTTTGTAGCCTGCTTGGTGTAAGTGGTAGGCAGTGTCGTTTTGGTAGATAGCGCCAATGGTGAGTTTACCCAGGTAAATTTGCTCGTTGGCAAGGCTACGCCACTTATCCTGTACATAGCCCACGTTAAAAATGACGTTGTGGGTGTGCAGGTGGGGTTCGCCTTCGCGGTTATCACGCTGTCGAAAAGAGCCAATTAAAGCTTTATTAGTGTGGACTCGTTCTACTTGACAAGAGTGCTTGATTTGGCTGAATAACAAATGTTGTTCGGTAAAAGCAAGAGCGCTTTCAACCCCCTGGTCGTGGGCGGCAACTGCTACAGAGTTGGAGTGGACGAGGGCTTCTACGCTGAGGCTCTTGGGAGCATTCAGGGTCAGGTCGCAGATGGCGGGGCGACTGTTTTTCTGAAACTTCCTTAGTTGTCTGCCGTAGCTATCTTTGCCAACGCTGGCTAGGTCGTAGCCGAATTTGGCGATTTCGCCTGAGTACCCCAACGTCTCCGCTAACTTTCCTCGCCACTGGCTGTCTTCTCTGCGAGTTCCTGCTACATGGTAAGACTCGGCATAGTCTTTGTATTTAGAGTAGGGTTTGCCAATAGTTGCGGTCATGGGTAGGCTGCTCTATGTGGGCGATCGCGCGTCGGGGGTTAAGTGGTATTATAGGTTAAAGCGGCTCTATGAGTAAGTTAGGTGTGGGGAATATAATCGGGGGTTTTAGCAGGATTTGGGGAATCGCTGCAAAGCAGTACGTCTCTTTTGGACGGCTTTAGTCAATTTTAATTAATAAATCTGGTAGTTATTGAGTAAAGTTTAGTCAATACTTACTTGGTTACTAGCAAGTCTTTAGCTGGATAAGAATAAATTTCTTAAAGTTTTAGCAGCGTTATTGCTACCCTTGTTTCTATTTATTGCATTACTATAAATAAATTCCTTCACATATCTGCTAGCGATGGAGCAACCAAAGCCAGAGCTTCCTGAAGAAATAGCATCGCCATCATCAGAACTTGATACAGTTTTTGATAAACTTCTTTCAATTGGTGGAGGAGTTACCGCCAATTCCCAAACCGCGTTCGGCTAAGGATTACTTAGAAACAAATCGAGCGAAGATTATCCACGCTCTCAGCAAGGGATACACTTACGAAGACTTAGCGACATTGCTCAATGATTGTGGGTTTTCAATCAGCGCTTCAACTTTGCGGCGCTATATGGGACCCGTCAAAGGCAGAAAAGGGGATGAGTTATCACAATTGATTCCTGATGCTAATACGGGCGCTGAAGAATTGTCAGAGTCACTTAATTCTCAGCCTGCTGCAACGCAAGAGTATAAACCGTCGCTCAGACCAAGGAGGAAATAGTGAGTCCAAAAATCCCAACTCTACCTATAACTACTCGTGTTGTAGCCGTAGCTCAAAATAAAGGTTCCGTAGGTAAGTCAACCATATCCCTATGCTTGCTCGATTTGTGGCTGCGCTTGGGATTGACCATTGCGGCAATTGATGGCGACTTAGACCACAATACTCTCTCCTATGCCTATGAAGACGAACCCTGGGTCGAACGCATTGACTTATTGGGACCAGAGGCACGGCGCAACCTGCTAGACTTATTAACTCCAGAGTATCAGCAGCCAATAGTATTGATTGATTCGCCTGCTAATTCATCCTCCAGGTTTTGGGCGCAGTTACAGCTTGAAGGCGGCATAGCTAAATCCTTGGCAGAACATGGCAAACGCATCACGTTCTTGGTTCCCATGTCAGGAGATCCAGAAGCGCTCGATAGCCTTCTGGACTTGTGGGAGGCTTATGGCAATTCTGTCGATTGGGTAATAGTAAAAAATCCCTCCGCAAAAAACCACAACTTTACTGACTACGATAAATCCTCAGAAAGAGCCGCAATACTTGCCGCCGGGGGGATAGAGATTGTGTCGCAGCCATTGGAGAGTGGGGCGGCAGATAGGTTAGCAGCAGCACGGCGGAGTCTTGGCTATATTCTTAGTCCAGATTCAGATATTGATATTAATTACAAAGGTTTTATTGAAGCTTGGAGAAGCAAGCAGGATAAGCAACTAGCTATTGCAGGTAGATATTTGGGCTTACCTGTAGATAAGAACGCTCAGGCACAGGCAAGCAGTTCGCGTTTGCGGAGGCGCAAGTAAATGAGTAACAGTAACGGCAAACGCCCTACATTCCAACACACTACAGCAGAGGAGCTTTATCAAACGCTGCCAGTAAAGAATAGAGAAAGGCTGGCGGAGTTATCCCGCCTGACCGGGGTAAGTTATGGGTCGGTATATTATCCTTATTTAGTTTGTTGCGAATATTATTTGTACCTGTTAACGACAAAGCTTAATCAGTTTCCCAGCCGCCAACAGATTGATACTTTGCTATTGTTCATGCAGAATTACGAGCGCAACATCACGACGTTGGGGGAACGAACAGAAACAGCAATGCAGGAGGTAATTAAGGCTTCAAATCCAAATGGCGTGGCGCGGTATTTGGCACTAAGCTGTATTGTTACTGGGTTATGTGCTTTTCTGGCGGGGTCGGCGTTTACAAGTTGGGCAAAGACGAATACTCAACTGACAAATATTAGTAATACTTCTGATAGGGCATGGCAGGTTTATTATCTCAATCAAGAGGCAATGGAGGAGTGCCAAAAAAGATTTAAGTCGAAGTCGGGGACGATTTCTTGTCCTCAACGCTTGGTTGTCCCTAGCAAGTAATGGGCAGGTTTAACCTTTGCCCATTACTTGCTTAGTTTAAAATTAACTAGCCAATGTTTCGTGACTGCTAGACGATAGCTAAACTCTTTGAATTGCAGAGGTTCCCAGTCCAAACAAGGACACAAGTGTTGCCTTCCTCACGCCGAGGTAGCCACGCGATAAGCGATCGCATTGCCCAGAAATTTTGGTAGGCTAAAAAGCAAACGTAGCCGTGTCAGAGCGTTTTGTTGCTATGCAGATTCTTCATGGTACCTGGATTCCTCAAGCAGGAGAGGAATTTATTCAAAATGGGAACTTTTACCTGTGGGTGGAAACGACGGAGCCAAGGCGGTTTCGCAATCCTAGTCAGAGGCATCCTCGGCAATTAGTTGCTGCCGATCTCGCTGGATTGCTGACGAAAGAATTGGGGATTGCGCCCCCCAACTTCCGCAAGCTGGAAAGCTTGATTTCGCCACAATATTTTTTATTACCAACCATTGACAACCAACCCCTGCCCTCGCTAGAACTTTCGCGCTATTTAGAAGAGGAAGTGCCGGAAGCGTTTGAACTTCAGTACTGGCAGGTCGATTGTTACCAAACGAGCGCTGTTACTAAAATGGGAGGTTTTGTAAATAATGTCGTGAGACTGCTTAACGATCTGCATTTTCTGGCTCTGCACAACCTGACAGACATTCAACTGGGGTCAGAATTGCTGTTTTGGTTTCATTATACCCAAGCTTTAAAACGGCTTATTTTCAAAGACCAGTATATCCCCGCTCTGAGATACCGAGAACTGAAGCTACCGCCAACTTCCACAACCAAGCGTAAATCTGCCCAAGGGGCTGCCGAAGAGGCGGAAATATCTCCAATTCAAAGTAGACGAAAGAGCATGGCGGCATCTAAAAAAACTCAACAAATGCGCTCGGTTGGAAAGGTAAAAGCTCAAACCATTGATATCACTGCTGAATTGCCAACAGATTGGGAAATTTATCCAGGTTGGGAGTTCATCGGGGAAGAGTACGAAACGACTGTCCAGCAGTATGTTGAATATATGCCCTTAGCGTGCGTGTCTGGTTTTACAGAGCCGAGAGCAACGCCCCAATTCTACGATCGCGAAACTCTGCTCCGACACTTTGCTGAGTGCTTGCTGACGGATATTATCACTCAAACGCCTAGCACGCAAGCGTTTGAAAAGACGATTGCTAATTCGCTGGTTTACGATTGCTTGCATCCGACTGCCAGTAAAATGCCTGGGACGGCGGCAAAACTGGAGCAATACAAACAGTGGCAGACTTGGCGAGATCGGATTATCCGCACCCAATCTGACCAGCCTTTCTACCTTTGTTTTCAACTGCAAGACCCTGCCAAATCAAAAGACGCTTGGCAATTACAATTTCAGGTGGCTCCCAAGAGCGATCCATCCCTGCGGGTGTCTCTAGGAGATTACTGGCGGATGCGACCCCACCAACAACAGCAAGTGCAAAAACAACTGGGACGAGACTTTGAACAACACTTGCTAATGAATCTAGGCTATGCTGCCCGCATCTATCCCCAACTGTGGCATGGCTTGGAAACCGATCAACCTGTAGGAATTTTTCTAGATTTAGAAGCAGCATTTGCCTTTTTGCAGGAATCTGCCTGGGTACTGGAAAATGCAGGCTACAAGGTAATTGTTCCGGCATGGTGGACACCACAGGGACGACAACGCGCTAAAGTTCGCCTGAAGGCGAAGGGCAAGTCGCTCACAGGTGGAGAGGACAAAACAAAAAAATACTTTGCGTTTGAAAACCTAGTAGAGTACCAGTACGAACTGGCAATCGGCGGCGAAAAAGTCAGCGAACAGGAATGGAACCATTTAGTCAGTGCCAAAACGCCCCTAGTCAAGTTTCGCGGGCAGTGGATGGAACTAGACCAAGGCAAGATGCGGGAAATGCTAGCATTTTGGCAGACTCAGCAGCAAGAAAATCCAGAATTGAGTTTGCTTGATTTTCTTAAGCTCACCGCCAGCGAAGATGACAGCTTTGAACTAGAGGTAGATCGCCACAGTAGCCTATCTGGCATGATGACAAAATTGAGTGACAAGAGCCAGCTACAGCCGATCGCCAATCCCCAACAGCTACAGGGAAACTTGCGCGAATATCAAAAACGGGGTGTGTCCTGGTTGCAATACCTGGAACAGTTGGGCTTAAATGGTTGTCTTGCCGACGATATGGGTTTGGGCAAGACGATTCAGGTGATTGCTCGACTGCTTCAGGAACGAGAACTGGCACAGGAAAATGAGAAAAGAAATATTCCCCCTACGTTGTTAGTTGCGCCCACCTCTGTTGTTGGTAACTGGGAGCGCGAAATTCAAAAATTTGCGCCTCAGTTGCAAGCGGTGGTGCATCACGGTACGCAACGGACGAAAAATATCAAGGATTTTAAGCAAGCTTGCCGGGAAAACGATCTTGTAATCACCTCCTTTGCGCTGGCACGGAAGGATGCCAAGCTGTTAAGTGAGATTGAGTGGCATCGCATCGTTTTAGACGAAGCCCAGAATATCAAAAATCCCAAAGCCGATCTGACAAAATCTATTCTGAAACTGGCAGCTACCCATCGGCTGGCGTTAACCGGAACGCCGATTGAGAACCGTCTGTTGGATCTCTGGTCAATATTTAACTTTCTCAATCCGGGCTATTTGGGTAATCAAACTCAATTTCGTCGCAACTTTGAACTGCCAATTCAAAAAAACAACGATCTCCGCCAATCTACTACGCTCAAGAAACTGGTGGAGCCGTTCATTTTGCGACGGGTTAAAACCGATCGCTCTATCATCAAAGACTTGCCAGACAAAGTTGAGCAAAAGATTTATTGCAATCTCACCAAAGAACAAGCTTCCCTCTACGCAGCAGTGGTGAAAGATGTGGAATTACAACTACAAGGAGCCGAAGGCATTCACCGCAAAGGGTTAATTCTGGCAACGCTCACAAAACTCAAGCAAATCTGCAACCATCCCATGCAGTTTTTACAGGATGGGAGTGACTTTACAATCGAGCGATCGCACAAGCTTACTCGTCTAAGCGAGATGGTGCAGGAAGTAATCGATGAGGGCGAAAGTCTAGTGATTTTCACTCAATTTACTGAATTGGGTCAAGCATTAGAAAAGTATCTGCGCCATGTCTGCCACTACAGCACCTACTACTTGTCGGGCAGTACCGCTCGTAAAAAACGGGAGCAGGCGATCGCCGAATTTCAAGACCCGGAAACCGAACCCTCGGCGTTTGTTCTATCGTTGAAAGCAGGCGGTGTTGGTATCACCCTCACCAAAGCTAACCATGTATTTCACTTCGATCGCTGGTGGAATCCGGCAGTAGAAGATCAGGCAACCGATCGCACCTTTCGTATCGGTCAGAAAAAAAATGTATTCGTCCACAAGTTCGTTGCTATAGGAACTTTGGAAGAACGCATCGACGAGATGATTGAAGACAAGAAAAAGTTAGCAGGGGCGATCATCGGTGCTGATGAATCGTGGTTAACCGAGTTAGATAACGAAGCGTTTAAAAAACTGATTGCGCTCAATCAGAATGCCATTTTGGAGTAAGGGACATGAGCAAATTTAGTCGTACCTGGTGGGGCAAAAAATTCATCGCCGTGTTAGAACAACTTTCCGATCCAGGTCGTTTGAGCCGGGGTCGTTCTTACGCCAATAATGGCAAAGTCAAAAACTTTGAAATTATTGGTGGAATTGTCACTGCCCAAGTCCGAGGCTCGGTCAATCCTTATTTCGGAGTGTACAAAGAACCGCTTTACATTACCACGATCGAGTTTCAAGCTATTAGTGCCGCCAAATGGGCAGCAGCGATCGCTCTGATTGCTTCTAAAGCCAGCTTCATCTCCAGATTGCTACTCAACGAAATGCCCGACAACATAGAAGGAGAGTTTGCCCTCTTAGAATTGAATTTGCTGCCCCGCAGCCGCAAAGATTTTGATATTAGCTGTTCCTGCCCAGATTGGGGCAATCCCTGCAAACATATCGCGGGTGTTTATTACCTAGTTGCTGCCGAACTCGATTACGACCCCTTCTTGCTATTTGAATTGCGGGGATTGTCGCGACAGGATTTACACTCTGAACTGGTCAAATCTCCTTTGGGGCAGGCACTCTCTGCGGAACTACAACGTTTCGCGCAACGCGATCCTCAATCTGTTTTGTCCTACTACACCCGACCCTTAACAGTTTCTCCGCAAAGCGTCAAAGGGTTACGCGACTTCTGGCACGGTACTAAACGGCTGCCTCCGACCATTGAACCGCTCCCTCAAACCCTTGTTTCCGGCATTCCGGTGAAAAAACAGGGCGAGTTTCCTGCATTCTGGCACCGCGAGAACTCCTTCATTGAAGCAATGGAGACACTTTACAAACAGGTTAGAACAAAAAGTCAGCTTTAAAAGGGAAGGGATGAAATGAGCAGTGGAGCAGAAAGTTACGTTAAAAACTTGATAAACCACTAACAATTGTCATAGTTACTAGGGGCAAAACTCTATCAATTGGCTTACACTTCAATTGATACAGCAGTAGCGTACCACATAAGAACTTGAGCGTGAGAAACTACAATGTTGTTTTCAGAACACCAGCACAGCAAGGCTTTTAGCCGTTGTGTGGCGGCGAAGAACCTTGCTGTGCTGATCTTACCCCCTAAAGGCTACAATATTCTCCTCAGCCGCGACCGTTTAGTTTTTACGATCTGAAAAGTTTACAGCATAGGAGTTTTGAGCTATCTTGCCCCTAGTGTCAGCTACGCTATATCTGCCCCAAATACTGAGTGATCGCGCGGGATATCTAATTGCCTGAAATAACAATTGCCTGAAATAACAGAAATATCCTCGGCTAGTTAAAAGTAAGTGTGATTCTTTCTGGAGAAGCCCATACGGAGAGTAAGCAGGTAGTTTCAAAGAAGTGAATTTACTACTTAAAAAGTTTGTTGTATTATTAATTGGTTGCATTGTTGATTTGTTGCATTACTTCATTGTTTAATTACTTATTTATTGTATTATCACTTTATGTCATCCGATTAAAGGAGGATTGCGAGTGCTGACCATAACTGCTGCCTCTCTTGCTGGGGGTCAAGGCAAGACTACTAGCTCCTTTTTCCTTGCTAGATCATTGGCTCAAAGGGGCTACAAAGTTTTGATGGTCGATGCTGACCCCCAATCAAGTTTGACCTTATACCTAGGACACGAAGTAGAAGCAAATCAGCCAACCCTGCTAGAAGTTCTTAATAAGCAAGTGGGTGTCGAAGATGGCATTTACGAATCGAACTACCAAAACCTCTGGCTAATTCCCTCAGACGACGGACTGGAAACTATTCAGGATTACCTGTCTTCTAGCGCAATGGGCGAATTGACTTTGAAGAAGCGGTTGCAGCAAGTCGTTGACCTGTTTGATGTAGCAATCGTTGATTCCCCACCCCAACGGACTCAGATTTGTCTGACTGCGGTAGTTGCGGCTCACGAGTTACTAATTCCAGCCGAAGCTTCTTCTAAGGGACTGCATTCACTGATGCGTACTTTGCAACTTGTCGATGAACTTAAGTCAGTGGATGCCTTTTCTGGTTCAATTCTGGGAATTCTCCCCTTTCGAGATCGGTGGGTAGGTCGCACTCAAGCCAAACGAAGTGAAGTCAGTATTCAAGATATGCGCGAACTGGCACAGGGGATTAACGTGATTCCCTCGATTCTTGAGAGCGAACGTTACAAACAGGCAATCGACACTGGAAAAACCTTAGCAGAGTTGGGCTACCCCGACCTTGAGTTGCCCTTTAGGAACTTAGTTGAATTACTGGAGACAAAATGGCTGACGAACAAACCCAACCCATTGACGCAAACAGCAGGTTAAAAGCTCGGATGAGAGCTACTGTTCCCCCAAGAGATACCTCACTGTTTAAAAGGCAAGCCGATGAAAATTTAGAGATAGACTCGTCTGAGTACAAGCTGGAAAGAGCAGCTACAAATTTGCAAAAACGGGCGGTAACGAACGAACCAGCCCAAAACTTAGTCTCTTTTACTCTACGGGTCGAAGATTCTGTAGATAAGGGGCTAAAGTCTTTATGCACAGCCGAAAGTATTACTAAGGAGACGTTTTTAGAAGCTGCATACTTGGTCTGCTCTGAAAATGAACAAATGAAATTGCAGGTGTTAGAAATAGCAAAGATTCGTCGCCAAGAGCGCCGGAATGCAGGTAATCTGCGTAGAGCCGAAGCTATGAGTAGATATTTGCCGGACTACTCAGAAAAGTTGAAATAACACTCTGCATTGCTTCGCATTAGATGGGGTAAACCTAGCGAAGTTGCTATAAGGTGCAAGATAACTCAAAACATTGACTGTGTAGAGGTTACAAAACTTGAAAAATGAACTTTCACAAAGGCTCAACCATTGTAAGATTTAGGTGCAAATAGCAAAATTGACGTAATCGTATTAAGAAAATAAATTGTTATAAGCTAGTTTCCCTAAGTTCTTTCACGATTAGTCAACGCTCCACACGTGCGGCAGCCTCAATTACTGAAAGCTGCAAAATTTCCGAGCCTTGTCCTTCATAGCAGCTTCGCGCTTATCTACCCCTTATTAGAGAACTGTTCAGCGATCGCCCTTATCCAAACGCCACAAAATACCCTGCACCGTTAGACGCTGAAACGATACGATTACAGAGGAAGCAATTAGGAATAAGGTGTTTGGACAAAGGCGATCTCGTCTGATTCAATTAAAACTAGGATTAACTGATATGCTTTGCGAATTCACTGTTTACGACGACGATAACTTCGATCCCGATGATGAATATGAAAGCTCTGATGATGATGCTAATTTTGATGAAGACTACCTGGAAAACTATGTTTTTAAACCAGATCAAGAGTTCATATCTCGCTGCCAAAAGGCAATTGCGTCCCTAAAACACTCCCTCGAAGAAGAAGGAATTGCTGTAGAGGAACTTGATAATTTGTTCAAAGAAGGATTGAAAGTTTTATATGCCTCCTGCAACGTCGATCAATATCTAAACTTGGATACGGCGACAAACTTTCAGAGAATTCTGGCTATTCTGGAAGATGAATTAAGAGATCGAGACGCACATATTCAAGTCGTTCTTAAACGATTCGAGACTTTTCCCCCTGTTACCGAATAAACTACTCTGACAACGCGATCGCGCTCAGTCGGAGTTTTAGGGTCTGAGTAGCAACGGAGAAGAAAACAAAGACTCGACCTTCACCCCCAAGGCTAAATAAACATAGTTTGGTATCGACAAAGCGTCATGCTAACCAACCTCACCAATCTAACTCTCGAACAATTCTGGACTTTGCCAGAAGGAGAGACTGCCTACGAATTAATAGACGGACAAGCCATACCCAAAGTGTCACCTAAATACTGGTTGTGTTGCAAAAACTTTGTGAGGACAGAAAACCTCTGTGGCAGGAGTTCGGATTATGCCACCACTCCAAAGATTTGATTGATGAAGAGAACCCGCTCTTTGATGGCTCCCTTGGGAACTCCCAA
>NZ_JBYCCV010000089.1:0-15221 GCF_057473825.1 Aliterella sp. E5.1 | reverse complement strand
GCCGCAGCCTGCACTTCTTCCTAGCAGCATGGCCAGTAATCGGCATCTGGTTCACATCCTTGGGCATCAGCACCATGGCATTCAACTTGAACGGATTCAACTTCAACCAGTCAGTAATTGACTCCCAGGGACAAGTAATCGGCACCTGGGCAGACGTACTCAACCGCGCTAACCTAGGCATGGAAGTAATGCACGAGCGCAACGCTCACAACTTCCCTCTAGACCTAGCTGCGGGTGAAGCTACTCCTGTTGCTCTTACTGCTCCAGCAATCAACGGTTAAGAATTAACTGACCTTGCTCATCTAAAATAGAAAGCGCTCTCAAAGTGGAGAGCGCTTTTTGCTGATAAGTGTTTAGTTAAAAAGATTGAAACTCTATTTCAGTAATTTCAAAAAAACTTTTTGTATTATCTAATGCTAATTTTTCATCAAAGACTTTGCAAGTGTAGATTACAGCAGACAAAAATCTTTGATTAGACCAGATATAAACAGAAATTCCTGAATCAATCAAGGGAGCAAAAGCATCGTATCCTTGATTATCCTGTTTGCCCAAACTACTAGCTGGGGAAAAGATAATTGGTTCTCCATACATTTTTAACTCTAAGGTTTCTGTAATATTTTTAAAGTAATTTTTGATGACCGCTTCATCTACTTTTATCGTGTAAAATCCCTCAATTAGTAGTCTTTGTCTAAAAATTGTTGGCGCTAAGTTTTTCATACTGCGTTCTACAGAGCAAATTAAGGCAAGCGCGATCACATAATAGTATATAGAACGTCATGGAGATAAGACAACGGTTTACGCACGTCCTTTAGCTCGTTTGATAGAGCAATTACAACGCTTACCAGGAGTAGGTCCTAAAACTGCTCAACGCCTTGCCTTACACATCCTCAAGCGCTCAGAAAGCGAAGTACAAGCTTTAGCACAAGCATTGATTGAAGCCAAACAACAAATTGGTTTATGTTCAGTTTGCTTTAATTTATCCGCCGAGCCAACTTGTGAAATCTGCCGCAACTCTAACCGGGACAACAATATAATTTGCGTGGTTGCGGATGCTCGTGATGTAATCGCCTTAGAAAAAACTAGAGAATACCACGGCAAGTACCATGTTTTAGGAGGAGTGCTTTCGCCGATGGAGGGTATTGGTACAGAGCAACTTAATATTCAATCACTTGTGCGCAGAGTAAGTCAGCAACAGCCCAAAGAAATTATCTTAGCAATTAGTCCTAGCGTGGAAGGTGAAACTACAACTTTGTATGTGGGACAGTTGCTCAAGCCTTTTACAAAAGTTACTAGAATTGCTTTTGGTTTACCTGTAGGTGGAGACTTGGAGTATGCAGACGAAATCACCTTGGCAAGAGCTTTAGAAGGTCGGCGCGAGGTAGATTAATTAAAGTAATTCTCTACTGGCTACCAAAAAATCGAGTGGCAAAATTTTGTGATCGCGTCGGGGATAGAGTACGAGCTTTGAGAATCGCCGCCGTTAAAAAAGCGTAAGACAATACTCCGACCACTGCTAAGAACAAACCGCTAAGTAATCCTGTGGCATTCCACAACGCATGGAGAGCCGCCGCCGTAAAATATCCCACACCTAAAATTTGCCAACGTTTGCGCGGCTTTAGCACGCTTAAACCAATAAAATAGCCTAAATAGCCGCTATAAGCCATGTGTCCGGCTACTGAGCCAATAATCCGGGGAATTAATAATTGAAATCCTACCAATTGACCTATGTTGTTGCCAGATTGTATACCGACATTCCGGCTAATTTCTGGTACGTATTGACCGAGTGTTTCGAGCAGCGTAAAGCCAACCGCCGAAGCCGTACCTAACAAAATGCCATCCAATGGTTCCCAAACGCCAACTCGCTCGCGCCAAGGGCTGCGAAGTTTTTGACCAACGAAATATGCGGCTATTATAGGTAAAGCTTTTAGCAGTTCTTCCATCAAACCAGCGCCGAAGAACATCGTCACTAATAGTTGGAGAAAACTAATTTCTTCCTCTGGTAGGGGCAGGCGACCAGGCAAAATATTACGGAAAATTAAAATAAATAGTGACAATAGTGGGCTAAGTAGGATGCTCCCAGTAGAAAACGCCGTACCAAACAATACCCACCAAGGTTTGTGCTTGCCACAAAGTTGATAAACAAAATAGTAGGCAATCCCAGCTAAATAGGTAGCTACGAGCATTTGATTAAAAAATGCCGTTTCTGGTTGTCCTACTGTTGCAAACATTAATACTACAAATACGACTGTAAATATGCCTGGGATCAGATAAGCTTTTTTGGTTAAATCGCCTCCCGTAGAAAGAATAGGAAATAACTGAGTAAAACTTACTCCCTGCTCAGTTTCTGAGATGGGAGCCAAGTTGATAGCTGGTATAGACTGCGGTCTTGGTAATATTTGAAAAACAAACTCAGGTCCATTGTTACCCAGCATCAAGCGATCGCCTACTCGCAATACTTGACACTCTAATAGCAGTTGTCCGTTGATATACGTGCCGTTAACACTACCCAAGTCGCAAAGCTGCCAGCCTATAGATGCTAAAGGACGAATTGCGGCATGGCGACGGGACACGACCCCGTAAGAGCCATCTATAACAATTTGGCTACTAGGATCGCGTCCAATAATAACTTCTTGACTGTCTGAAAGTAGATAGCAGCGAGAGGATGAAGCAGAATTTGTTGTACCCCCTTTAGGCAATTGCTGTAGATAACCCTCACCAAACTCTTTTTCTTTCATCGTGACAAAGCTGTGTTTGGCATCAGCATACAGCTAAAGCGCGAATTCATTGGACGCAATTAGTTCTTTTTCTATGACTGCTTATTAGCATCGCGCACGGCAGCCAAGAAAAAGAATATTGTTAAAGGGATGCCGAGTGCCAAAATGATACTTGTATTCAAGTTGCCTAAGTCTGGAGCGCCCGAAGCAAGTTCAAAAATTGAGCCGACTGATGCGATCGCAGTTATACAACAGCCACCTAAAAACAAACCACTTTTGGGAGTCATTGCATTCATTGGGGCTTTCCTGGGGCGATGGGTTTAACAGCTTTTGCTGAGAAGCCTTGCTTCGTTAGTTCTTGAGTCACAGCTAGACTGTTTTGGACACGGTCTACAAATAATACACCATTGAGGTGGTCTATTTCATGCTGAATGCAGCGCGACAATAGTTCTGTAGCGATTAAGGTTTGCGGACGACCATGCTCGTCTTTGTAAGTTATTTCTACCATTTGCGGGCGCGTTACATCCATATAAACATTGGGGATGCTCAGACAGCCTTCTTGAGCGACGCAAAGTTCTGGACTGAGGTGCTTGATGATGGGATTAATTAATATCAAAGGGGGATTGGCAGGATTGTCTGGTTCGCAGTCGATGACAATTAGCTGCTTTTGTACGGCTACTTGGGGTGCAGCTAAACCGATGCCATCAGCAGTGTACATTGTTTGCAGCATTTCCCGTGCTAGTTGACGAATTTCCCCGTCTACTTTAGCGACCCTTTTAGTATTCTGCCGCAAAGCGCGATCGCCCAAATAGCGAAGCTCTAAAGGGGGATTAGTTAGCTTTTGCTTTTCAACTGCAACTATAGAAACCATGAAATACCTATCAACTCGCTTTTTCAGCTTTGCCCAAAACTATTTAGTTTTTATTTTAACAATTCTTGGGAAATTGAGGTTATTTTGCTAGTTCAAAAGATGTAAATAATCTAGTTTTAACCATAAAGACTCGGTTACTTATTTGTCTTTATGGTTAAAAACTTATAACTTGACTTGCTGCAAGTGGCTGCGCGGATTAAAGGTGCGGATATCGCGGATTTTCTCATAATACTCGCGCTCTTGGGGACTTAATTCTTTGGGGGATGCGATCGCAATTTTGACTAATTGATCGCTGCGTCCATCTTTGGGTAAACGCCACCCCTTACCCCGAAGCCGTAAAGTTTGACCCGAACGAATCCCCGCCGGAATATTGACTTTGACTGACCCGTCGGGTGTCGGAACATCAATTGACGCGCCCAGCACCGCCTCATCTGGGGTAATAGAAACTTCGCAAGTTAGATTATCCCCTTCAAATTGAAAAAATGAATGAGGTAGTAGTTCTATTTTGAGGTACAAGTCACCTCGTTGTTGATTTAAAGGGTTAAGTTGACCTTTCCCCCGCACGCGCACTCGACTACCCGGTTTAACGCCACTAGGAATACGAACTTCAATAGTTTCGCTACCCAAACTTAAGCGCTTTTGTACGCCATTAAATGCTTCGCCAAAACTTAGAGAAATTGCCGCTTCCGTATCTTGAGCAGTTCTTGCTGTAGCATTATCAAAACCCCCAAAATCGCCAAAATTATCAAAGCCAACCCCAGTTGTTCCGGGGGTAGTGCGATAGCTGTAAGCTTGTCTACTACTAGAACCCGCGCTACCAGGATCGTTGAAGCGTCCTAGTAAGTCGTTAATAAATTCGTCAAAATTAGTATATTTACCAAATTCAACTTCATTAAAGTCAGCGTTAGCCTTGGTACTTCTAGAAGCCCAAGGGGTTTGTCCAGCTTGTCTCCAGTACTGACCAAATTGATCGTACTTTTGCCGTTTTTCCTTATCTGACAATACTTCGTAAGCTTCGCTTACTTCTTTAAATCGGGCTTCTGCTTCTTTATTGCCTTGATTGACATCTGGGTGATATTTCCGCGCTAGTTTGCGAAAAGCTTGTTTAATTTCTTCGTTGCTGGCAGTTTTATTTACTCCCAAAATGCTGTAATAATCTTTGAAGTCGGTTGCAGCCATCTACTAGCCTCCTATAGTCCCCGTTATATTCTCTCTAAAATATTGATTTACTGAATAATTCTCGTCAAAACCTTTACGTAAAGTCTGCCGCGTGGAATCCTCCATGCGGTGAGCTTTACTCAGTTATAGTCTTTGAGCTTAACCTATCAAAGCTTGAAGCACCGTCAAGTTCGGTTATTGCTCGATAAATCGCAGAAATTGCCGCCCTATTTCAAATTATGCTGGGTTTCAAGAGCGTACAATAGCGCGATCGCGCCCTTAAACAAAATTGATTTATGCAAACTAAAATTATTTGGCAGCAAAATAGCCAAAAATCTGAAAATGCCGACAATCTAGCTTTGATTAGTCAATGGTGGTCTAGTTTAGCAAATAAAGACGTAACTTTAGCCCAGCGACTAATTCCGACCAATGGCGAACTAGATCAAATTAATTGGGAAAAACAGCGTTTTGATGAATTTTTTACCCTCAATAATCCTCAAATTCGCGGAATCACAGTTTATTGGCGTAAATTAGATTCGGATCTCGAACGCAGCACCACACCATACCAGCTTGTACTCGATACTCGCCGTCAGCAGTTGTATATATTTTCGCAATCCCAAAATCAGCTAATTATTCGCATCGGATTACCAGAAGTTTCCTACGAAACCGTAGAGATTGCCAACCCTGAAGCTGAATGCAAGCAAACTGATAATAATCAGTATCTTTTAACTTTGCGGGACACTATTGGGCATATTGAAGTCAAAGTTAGTCTCACGCCTGAAAGCTTTAACCAATTGAAACAAAAATTAGTGGAATAATTGCAACTTTAAGCAACGCTATTTTATTAGGTCGTAAGGCTAGATAACGTCGATTGCTAGGCATTACCTAAGCGTTTTTTGAACAGATACACATCATTTTGACCATAAGTTAGCTGAAAGTTGGCAGACGATTGTAATCGCTCTTTTAATACTGCTAAAGTTTCTGGCGCTAACTTATTGGGGTGTTGCGTATCTAGCAAGACATAATCGTATTTATTTAGTTGGGCAGGAGTGAGGAGAGAATTGGAAAATAAATGTACGATCACGCGATGGCTAAGATGAGGCGCAAGGTGGTCAGCCGTAAGCACGCTACCTCGATCGGCGGGTACTTGATGCAACGCAGCGTACACCGATGGCAAGTTTGACAGGTGGGATAAATAGCGGGTAAAAAAGTAATCGTATTTTCCTAGGGCTAAAAACGCGATCGCTGCCCATAATATTAGCCATTTAGGTTTTAGCCATTGCCTTCTATGTTGTTTGCGGTACAGCGCCAGACTTCGCACCAACCACACCATAATAAAGGGAAAAATTGGTAGCGAGTAATGGTGTATTAAGTCTCGTTGCGGGGCGTAATCGGAAAGGAGGTTTAATAACAGCATGGGTACAGCCGGAATTAAAAGTGCAACTTCTCTCCAATGCAAACCTAAAATAACTGGGGCGATTAGCAATAAGCAATAGCCCACGCGATCGCCTAAAAATAATCTTTCAAACAACACCGCCGGGTTTTTGAGGATATTTAAGGCAATTTCGGAGGAAGAATTACCCAAAGAACTATAAAACTCTAACCCGCTAGGATTTCCACTCCGTAATGACGGAATTAAGTAACCCATGGTAAAGATGGACCAAATAACACCTGCAAAGATACACGCCCAGCCATAAGCCCGCCGCCCTTCGCAATAGCAAAACCACACACCCAACGCCACAATAGTCAAGCCCAACCTTTCTTTGCAACTTAAAACCAAAGCGATCGCCATTGCCAACTGCCAAGATTTGCCAGCAATTCCTGCTTGCATTGCCCACAGCAACCCCGGAACTGCAATTGCTTCGGGGCGAAAATCTGCATAAAAGTTGCTGTTAAATATTGCTGGATAAAGGATGTAGCAAAGTGTTATAGCTTTTGATTCTAAGCTAGATAAGCCATAATGCCGACTCAGGGCGTACAGGGGAATAGATCCCATTGCTAAAGCAATTGCTTGAACTAATAGCAGCCAGTGGAGATCGGCTTTGATTCGATACAGTAAGGAAATTGGGTAAAGAATAAAAGCCGCGTGATCGCCCAATACATGAACCCCAAAAAAGGAAGAAATCGGCGGTAAATCTCGACTTAAAAGATAAACCCACTGATCGAAAGCAGCTAAATCTAAGGCGCTACTTTGCAGAAGAAAATGCCGCAAACTACTTGCTGCCAACAAAATTAAGCTGGCGATCGCGACTAGAATAGTTAGATAGTATGGCTTTTGGGCAAAAAGCTTCATAGAGTTGTGAGTCTAGAAGTAATTAATTGTAGAAGACTTCGCCTTGCTTGACTTTCATAAACTCAGCGATCGCCAGCTATAGCCAGAGAGCAGTGCTGTGTCAAAATGACTGTAAAAGCAATCCCTTTTTACACCCCAATCATGGCAGACACTACTTCAAATAATTCCCCTGAAGAACAAGCACCCACTGGGAAAACTGCGGGAGAAAATGCCCCACCGAGTACCGTTGAAGAACAAGCTCCTAGCGTAGTTGAGGAGCATCTTCATAGTACATCTGAAGCTGTAGCTACCGACATTCCTTCTGCCAACGCGCCCGATCCTACGGCGCTAGATCCGCAAGCAAATCCTAACGCCACTGGCGAAAAACCAACTACCGAGGCTTCTACCCCCGACGAAACAGCGTCTCAAGCTAAACCACCTAAAAAGAGCGCGATCGCCGACAAAGCCGATAAACCCGCCGCCAAAAAAGAAAAAGCCCCCGCCGTAGAAGATAAGCCCTTTGCTGAATTTATGCAGCAATACTACTTACCAGCATTGCAAAAAGCACTCACAACTCAGGGAGTACCGGAGGCAAATTTAGAATTTACTAAGCAAAAAGTAGCAATCTCTGGCTACGATGCTAACGAGTGTTGGCAAGTTAGAGGCAGCTTGTACGATGGTTCGCGTCAATTTAATGTCTATTTTCCTCAAGAAGATATCCAAGGTCAAAGAGCTTTTTCTTGTAACGAAGGCTCTAAACCAAGTACCCTAGAATCTTTTTTAATTGACGAACGCAAAGTAACGCTAGACTTGCTAGTATTTGGCGTAATTCAGCGCTTGAATGGGCAAAAATGGCTAACTCGAAACTAAACCAAAACTACAATTCTAAAAAATGATAAATAACCACTCCACTATCGGGGTGGTTATCAATTGCTATGTAACCCGTTTTCAGCATTTCTCTTAAAGTTGTTTCCACTTCAGCAAAACTAGCCCCCGTATCCATTACAGCTTGGGTTACTGAAAGTTTGCCTCCCCGATTAGCCGCCGCTTTGAGCAATTTCACCATTAATTGCGATCGCGTATATTTAGGATTGATAACGCTAGTGGCAACTACAGGCTCGTACAACGGTACGCCAACTTCCGATACTCCCAATCTGGCTCGTAGTTTAGTATTATGCTCGTCTACCATATTGGGAATCAGTACCAAATCCACCAACTGCCCTACACCTAACAAACCAAAAGTGCAAAGCCACAACAAACCTGTCAAGACTTTGCCATTGTACAACCGATGCAATCCGTGTAACTGTAGCAAGCAAGCTAACCAAAGGATGTAAGCGCTGGCTACTTTAGTCTCTGGCTTTTGTGGTGGTTCGTGGTTGATCATTTTGTTATGGGAGGCTGCTTAAGATTAGCGCAAGATAGATATATTTTCGCGCTACTACAACCTATGTGACAACACCTAAATAGTTGTTAGTTCCGTAGAATTTACAAAAATCAGTTAAAGATTAGTTACAAAATTTGCTTTGATGTTGCAACTCTTAACGTAACGACTAAGAGACTTCGCCTCTAGCATTGTTAAACTAAATTCCATAAAGAGCGTAAATAAAGCATTAGCACGCTACCTTTCGTCAAAAGAGATTAAAAAAAGACATGGTAGATTCCCTTAAAAAACCGAGCTTTGAAGAAATGCGTCCGGGGGTAAAAGTCCCCTCCAAGGAAACCCTCCTCACACCTCGGTTTTACACCACCGACTTTGAAGAAATGGCGCAAATGGATCTCTCGGTAAATGAAGCCGAGCTAAGAGCGCTAGTAGAAGAATTTCGCACCGATTACAATCGCCATCACTTTACTCGCGATGCCGAGTTCGAGCAATCTTGGGAACACATAGACGGCGAAACTCGCCGAGTATTTGTAGAATTTTTGGAACGTTCCTGTACGGCGGAGTTTTCGGGCTTTTTACTCTACAAAGAACTCAGCCGTCGTTTGAAGGACAAAAACCCCCTACTGGCGGAGTGCTTTAGCTTGATGTCGCGAGATGAAGCGCGTCATGCAGGCTTTTTAAATAAGGCATTGTCAGACTTTAATTTGTCTTTAGACTTGGGCTTTTTGACTAAAAGTCGCAAATACACCTTTTTTAAGCCAAAGTTTATTTTCTACGCCACTTACTTGTCAGAAAAAATTGGCTACTGGCGCTACATATTAATTTATCGTCATTTAGCCGCTCATCCCGAAAATCGGATTTATCCAATCTTCCGGTTCTTTGAGAATTGGTGTCAAGACGAAAATCGGCACGGAGACTTTTTTGATGCGATGATGAAGTCTCAGCCGCAAATGTTGAATGATTGGAAAGCTCGGTTGTGGTGTCGGTTCTTTTTGCTGTCGGTATTTGGCACAATGTATCTCAACGACATTGGGCGCTCGAAGTTCTATGCTTCCATCGGCTTAGATGCGCGGGATTACGACAAGCAAGTAATTGAAAAAACTAATGAAACTGCTGGACGAGTGTTTCCGGTGATTTTGGATGTCAAAAAACCAGAATTTTACGATCGCCTAGAAACTTGTACCAAAAATAACGACAAGTTGAGTGCGATCGCATCTTCCTCTACGCCTAAGTTTTTGCAATTATTCCAGAAGCTGCCTTTATACGTTTCTAATGGCTGGCAATTCGTACGCTTGTACCTAATGAAGCCTATTGACATGGTTTCAGTTCAAGGTAAAGTTCAATAAATTTTAGCTTTTTAATACTACAAGTGGTTCTGCTAGAAGCGGAGCCACTTTTTTTGGGAATATAAACCAAAGGTGAAGCGTTAGAGTGCTAAAGAGTGAATTATTGTCTATTTATTTTTAGTTGCTCTCTCAATATTTTCTCGTTACTCCATTCTTTGCCTGCTAGAAGTAATCCACCGTCAGAAAATCCTCATACTGCTCAAGATTTAAATATTGAAGATAGCCCAGTTTTACAACGCTGGCAGCGTCAAGTACCAAATATTTTAGAAGATATTAAGAGCGATCCCAGTTTTCGGACTCGCGTGCGGCTAGGTTACAATCGTTTCTCTACTGGAAACGGCACAAATATTGGTGTAGAGGATATTTTTATCGGGCAAAGTAGATTAACTTTTAGTGGAGACTATCAGTGGGCATTTGACAGCGAATATACAAGCTATGGTGCAGACTTGCATTATTACCTGCGTCCTTTGGGTAGCTATATAAATATTGCGCCGCTAGTAGGCTATCGGCACTTGCAAACTAATGAATACTCAACAAATAGCGTAAATCTTGGTGCGAGGTTGCTATTAGTGCTATCCCGTGGTGGTGCGGCAGATATTGCTTTAAGTCAAAGCTGGGTTGCGCCAGGTACGGCGGAGGAAATCGGATTAACTACGCTGTCTGTAGGATATGCCGTTACTAGCAATCTGCGCTTATCTACAGATATTCAAAAGCAAAATTCTCGGCAAAGTAAAGATAGTCGCGTGGGGATTAGCTTAGAGTGGATGCCTTGAAGTAATATATGTATGTGATCGCTCAATCAAACAGTCCGTAATTCAGGTAAAGTCAGCCCTAATTTCTGATTGCCTTAACTTGCTAAAAAATTCTCTATTTTTGAGGTAGCAACTATGATTAAAAACGAGCAACGGTACAGCATTACTAAGGTTCAGGTGAAGAAGTTCGAGCAAGCATTAGCAAAATTGACTGAATGTTCAGAAGAAATTAAGCAAGATAACCTACTGTTCTGGGCAGTTAAAAAGTCAGCCGTGGAAAGTCAGTTAAACGATCTTCAACAGGAACTTGAGGATTATGAATTACTTAATTGTCACTAAATACGAATAAGGGTTAAAGCAAAAATAAAATATTTACTCTTTTAACCCATATCCATCTTAATAGTTGAGCTATAATTTTTAGTGTTTTGCAGCTTCTAATTCATAACACCTAAGAATAAGTGGTGCAAGCTTATCTAGATCGCTTACGTCTGAAATCATTACTTTTGATGCGGTATCTCCTAGTTGAGATACTTCATGTACTTGAAAGTCTGGCGCTAGTGACTGCGCCTCATCGACAAATAACCTAGTGACAAGAATTTTCTTTTGAGAAGACAAGTATAACCGTAGGAACCACCACGTAGTTTTCCCAAGATTTAATCCAAAGTAGGAGATAGTGTCTTTGTACTTTACTTCTAATTTGTAGTTTGTTGATGTTTCTGCAATCATTTTGATCTTGTCGAATGCTTCGAGTTCTTCTTCTGTCGTTACTATTTTTGAGCATTCTAATTCTTCTTCTTGCAAATTTTCCTCAACATCTTCTACTTCTGATAGTTTGGGCATTTTACTAATTTCAGCAGCTTGAGCCATTTCTTGATTAAGAGAACGGGTCATTAATTCTAATAAACTGCTTTGGATTGACTTTTTGACAATCGGCTCAAACTTCTCAAGAACTTTACCTGTAATTCGACCTTGAACTTCATAGCTAAGAGCAACTTTGCCTAGCTCTGTTACCAGAAAGCGAACAAAATCTTCAGAAGGAGAGCGGAGAAGATTACCGACAAGCTGAGTCATACCTTTTACATAAACCATCTCCTCCGCTTGTCTACTAATAACTGCGGCATCAAAATGATTACGATGGAAAAACTTTAGATTCTCAATTTCTTTGGAGTTATATTCAAGAACATTGAAGCCGAAAAAAGGCTCTTTGTCCATATGATTTTTGTCGCGTAAATCGGTAAAAAAGCGGTATTCGATACCATTGGTAACAATAGCAACTTTTGTTTTAAGAAGCCCATTAAAATAGCGACTTAGTTGCCCATCATGCGCTTCGGCTTTTTGCCCACGGTCTTTTGCCTCTACTAGCATAACAATAGTGCCGTTGATAGCCAAAGCATAATCGACTTTTTCAAATTGACCTGCCTTTTTAGTTGCAAAGTCTGCCACGTATTCAGGCATAACTTCTGTAGGATCGTAAACATCATAGCCAAGAACGTTTAAAAAAGGCTGAATCAGAGCCATTTTAGTCGCTTCTTCGCCAACAACCTGTTCAACGCGCTTACGGACTTGTTCTGAAAGCTTTGCAATATCTTCTGAGAAACCCATATCTGTCCTTATATACAGCTAAAAAATATCTGTATACAAAGTGTTCCCAGAAATACATGATTTATAACTATTTTGGTTAACGTAATAAAATTCCCATTGGGGTTAAAGGCAGAAAAGTTGCTTAACTTAGATAAAATATGATTGCAATGCCAATAATTGCTATTCCTGACCCAAAAATCGCTCTAATCCTTGGCTTTTCTCAATAAAGAAGCAGGGTTAGTCAAAGTTAAAGCAATTCCTATTTCTGTAAATTATTTGCTGTTATAGTAGGAAATAGCTTGGTACACACTAATAAAGTTAAACCCAATAAAGTAATTGCGATCGCCTAAAGTAGTTGTAATTGGTGCTGGCTGGGCTGGTTTGGGGGCTACATACCACTTAGCACAGCAAGGCTATGATGTGACGCTTTTAGAAGCTGGGGCTTATCCTGGCGGCTTAGTAGCAGGCTGGAAAACAAAGAGCAATCGCTCTGTAGAAGCAGGCATTCATGGTTTTTGGTATCCTTACAGCAATATATTCTCCCTGGTACAAAAGTTAGGGATTAGTCCTTTTACACCTTTTACTCGCTCCTCTCAATATTCCCCCGCAGGATTAGAAGTCGAGTCACCGATTTTTCAAGATTTACCACGACTCCCCACACCGTTAGGTACTTTTCTCTACACTCAGTTTAAACGGTTGCCATTAATTGACCGCCTTTCAGCTTTGCCGCTACTTTATTCGGTAGTAGATTTTGATAATTCTGATGAGGCATGGCGGCGCTATGACTCAGTAACCGCCCGCGAATTATTTAAAGATTTTGGCGTATCGGCGCGTCTGTACCGCGATTCTTTTGAGCCGATGCTGTTAGTAGGTTTATTCGCGCCAGGGGAGCAATGTTCGGCGGCGGCGGCTTTAGGGATGCTTTATTACTTTATATTAGCTCACCAACCCAACTTTGATGTAGTTTGGTGTCGCGGTACAGTTGGAGAAACAATCTTTCGCCCTTGGGTACAACGCATCGAACAAGCTGGCGGAAAGTTATTAGCCAATCAAAGAGTAAGCGATGTTATTGTTGGCGATACAGGTAAGGTAACAGGCGTTGTTTGTGGAGATAGAACTTTTGAAGCAGATGCCGTTATCTTTGCTGTAGGTATTAGCGGGATGCAAAAGATTGTTAGCAGTAGTCCTAGCTTACAACAGCATCAGCAATTTCGAGATTTGATGAATTTAGGCGCGGTTGATGTCGTTGCAACTAGATTATGGTTTGATCGCAAAATTAATATTCCTCATCCTTCTAATGCCTGCTTCGGGTTTAATGCAACTACAGGTTGGACATTTTTTGACCTCAACGCCCTACATGACGAATATCGCAACGAACCTGGAAGTGTTGTAGAGGTAGACTTTTATCACGCCAATCAATTTTTGCCCCTCAGTGATGAGGAAATTGTGCCATTGGTGCAGCGCGACTTAGCAACCTGCATTCCAGAATTTGCCACAGCTAAAGTAATCTATAGCAATGTAATTCGCTTACCACGAGCAGTCACTCACTTTGCCCCTGGTAGCTATCAATATATGTTGCCTACCAAGACGAGTATAGATAATGTATATATGAGCGGCGATTGGATTATTACCCGTCATGGATCTTGGTCGCAAGAAAAAGCTTATGTTACAGGCTTGGAAGCAGCAAACTTAGTAATTTCGCAATTTGGGCGTGGAAGTAAAGCGGCGATTATTCCAGTAGAAGCTGATGAGACGCATATTCAAATTGGGCGAAGTCTCAATCAAACAGTCCGCAATCTAAGTAAAATATTACCTAACTTTTGATTGCCTTAATTTACCAATACTTAACTCTTTAATAAATGAATTTTAGAAATCGTGTTATGCTCAACACAACTTTTTTGTTGTGTTAGGATTATTAGGGAATGCTTCCACTATTTAATTCCAATGGCAAACTGCCACCAGGAGTTCACTTTTGCTCATGGGAAGAATTCATAGCTCGATTTGGCAATACACAATATAGATTAAACCTGATAACAGGACTCAAAATTGCAATGGAGCAGTTACAGACAGCAGGTTGTTCAACTGTTTATGTTGACGGCAGCTTTGTGACTAACAAGCAGATTCCAGGTGACGTTGATGCCTGTTGGAACGCCAATGGTGTGGACATGAACAAACTGATATCTATTGCTCCTACTTTGCTCAAATTTGATGCTAAACGTGCTTCTCAAAAAGCTGAATATGGAGGAGAATTTTTTCCTGCTGAGTTGGAAGCAGATGGCGATGGAACTCCTTTTTTAGAGTTCTTTCAAAAAGATAGAGATGGAAACCCAAAAGGGATAATAGCTATAGATTTATTGCAGTGGCAGCCATGATTAAAAATGAGCGACAGTACCGCATTACCAAGGCTCAAGAAAAGAAGTTCCAGCAAGCATTAACAAAATTAACTGAATGTTCAGAGGAAGTTAAGCAAGAAAATCCACTGCTATGGCAAGTTAAAAAGTCAGCAGTAGAAAGTCAGCTAAATGACTTGCGTGAGGAAATTGAAAAGTACGAAAGACTGATTAACAGTTCTGCTCGTAAGCCTAGAATATTTGCACTCAAATCACTAGAATCACTACCGCAAGCTCTAATTGAAGCACGCATTGCAAAGAAACTTACACAGAAAGAACTCGCTGAACGACTTGGGCTTAAAGAACAGCAAATTCAGCGATACGAAGCTACAAATTATGCCTCTGCAAGTCTTACAAGAGTTATAAAAGTTAGTCAAGTTCTTGGTATTAAGTCACAATCCATAAGAAGAATGGTTCTAGGAAAATCAAAAAAACTCAAACAACTATAGTTGCAGATTTCGTAAGTAGCGTCATATTAAATGCGATCGCATATCTTAATCTCTATACTTACAACGCGATCGCATTTATGTTGATATTTGCCTTAACTATTTAGCTGTACGTGAAGTAAGCCCCGTCAAGGCTTAAGGAACTAGGCGAGACATTCTGCAAGACTGCAATTAGTTCGCTAGTAAGCTAATCGGCATCAAAGTTGCATAATAAAAAGGTAAAGCTGATTCAAAGTAACTATGCCACCAGCAGCCAAGAATTTTTTAAGGTCGGAACAAGTCGTTCATCTACAGCAAGCCCTCAAGGAGA
>NZ_JBYCCV010000088.1:0-15267 GCF_057473825.1 Aliterella sp. E5.1 | reverse complement strand
TCTCCTGCTCTGGCTATAATGTGGCGGATAGAGCGCGTCGAGAGAGGAGCTTTTCGTTCAGAGACAAAGACGTATTGGGTGTCCGGATAATCTCTTTGAAGTTGACGTAAGGCTCTCAGTTCGGGAGATCGCAGGGGGTGAATGCTATCGTGACCGTGCTTGGCTCTTCTAATTTCGATGTAGCCGGATACTAAATCTACCTGCATCCATTTCAGAGCTACCAGTTCGGCAGTTCGTAGTCCGTGGCGAAACATCAGTAAAATAATCGCTGAATCTCTCACACCATGACGACCTACTTTTATTGCCGCGCGAATTATGGCTTTGACTTCATCAGTGCGTAGATATACTCGTTCTTCTGAAGATAATTTTTTGGGAGGTAGGAATCCAGGAGAAACTATCTTTGCCGAAAATGGAAGTTGAGTGGTGACTTGTAGCATGGGTAAAATCCTCATGCTTGTGTATATACTTTCAGGATACTTTGCCTAAAATAGAACAAACTAGGCAAAGTTATAATTTGTATTACTTATCAATCAAACCCAAAAATCGGTTGGGCAAAGTGTTATTGTCTTCCGTTGCCCCTGGTTACACGAACCTTCTATTTACGCCCACAGGATGATGTCAGTTGGAAAGTGAGGCCATTTGAAAGGAGACTTTGAGTTTATAAGTCGAAGTCGGGCAGTAAGTATAAATGCTATTTCTACCAGACTTACCAGTTTTTCAACACAACTTTTCTTCCTGCGTCACGCTCATTTACAACTCAAAAATTTTAAGTGCTGGGAGGACTCGTTCACCGAAGACCTCAATAAATTTCTGCTGCTGACGATTGACGTTGTGCAGGATAATCTTACTGAATCCGAGTTCCACATCTTTCTGTAACCACTCAATATGTTGTTCAGGGTCTGCTGAGATCCGTACTAAATCCTCCAGATCGTTAGGCTTAACGAAATGTGCTGCGGCATCAAGCTGCGCTGGGGTTTGAAGTTCCGCCAGCACGACGTTCTCTAAGATATTAGTGCGCCACTGGTCGTAGGCTCCAAGGCGTGCTTCTGCCTCGTCTCGTGCGTAGGACAATTGTACCTTGAGGTACATCGGCTTTCCCTTTCCCCCACCCCGGTGAAATGCCTCCACCACCTTCATAAGTTTTTCGTGGGGACGGGAGGTGGTGATTAACCCATCTGCCCAACTGCCTACCCACTCAGCTGTTTCGGGGGTAATGGCTGCTCCGATGATGCGGGGTAGAGTCTCCGGGCGGCTGTAGAGCTTTGCTTCTTCCACACGTACCCGACCGTAGTGGGTGACTGTTTCCCCAGCCCACAAGGCACGGATAACATCAACACACTCCTTTAGGCGGGCATTTCGTTCAGCTTTGACAGGCCAAGGTTCGCCAGTGATACCTTCGTTAATTGCTTGACCAGTCCCCAATGCCACCCAAAAGCGATTGGGGAACATTTCTGCGAGGGTTGCAGCTGCTTGGGCGATGAGGGCCGGGTGATACCGTTGCCCAGGAGCACAGACGACACCGAAGGATAGAGAGGTAGCCTGCATAGCTGCGCCTAACCAAGACCAGGCGAAGCCGCACTCCCCCTGGCGATCGCTCCAAGGGTGAAAGTGGTCGGAGGACAGAGCGGTGGTGAATCCGGCTTGCTCAGCAAACTGAACCCACTTGAGCAGGATACTCGGTTTGAACTGCTCGTGCGAGATGTGATACCCAAACGTTGTCATGTGCCTTTCCTCTTCAAAGATTTTTGGATTTTAGATGAACCACAGTCAAGGTTCATAGCTGGCAATGAACCATTGAGGTCTATTACCGAGGACGATGCGGAACTCTGCATTGCTTGTAAATACAGTGGGAGTCGGGAGTGTGAAACAGTTTTCCGGTCAGAATTTCACGCTTGCTACGATAAAGCAGACGGTATACGACCACCGATAGCACTGCCCCTAGCGTTGGTGCAACGAAGTACAGCCACTGACCCCGCCAGAGTCCAGAGACTAAAGCGGGTCCGAAACTGCGTGCTGGATTCAGACCTGTGCCAGTAATTGGAGCTGTCAACCGGACTAGGAGCGCGATTAAAAGCCAGGTCATCAAGGGTGTCCAGTGCATGAGCCGATAGCTGCTGACAAAGATTAAGATCGACAGCACCAGCAAAAAAGTAATAAAAACTTCTACTGCAAATACATACCAGAGGGGGTGACCCGGTTGGGGCAGCGTCGCCCCGTTTTCAACAGTAGCGGCATAATCTCCCCAGACCGTTACTAATATTACTGAACCAAAGATTGCGCCCAGGAATTGTGCAAGAATGTATCCGGTTGCATCTAAAAAATCCATTTTGCCCTGAATCCAGAAAGCCAACGAAACTACGGGATTGACGTGGGCACCACTAAGCTTGCCCAGTGGGGTAATCGCAAATAGCGAGGCACTGCCAGCAAACAGCAGACCTGTAAGCATTAGACGACCACCCTCACTGGGGATGATCTGCTCTACAGGAGAATTTTCACCGAGATTGAAGACGACTGCACTAAGTCCAGCGAAGATTAGAAACGCGGTTCCGAGAAATTCGGCAGCGTATTCAGCCCAGTTTAGTCGTCGCCACCATCTAAAATTCATCATTTTTTTAGTAGGTAAGGGAGCATAGAAAGGAAAAGACTCAACTAGCAAGGGACAGCTTTACTAATTGATTGGACAGCGGTTACCGGATGCTCCAGTACCGCTAACCTTCAGGCTTAACAATGGGTCGGTCAGCGTGCCCCAGATAGCTCCCTTAAAAACTACTTTTCGACTAACCGCAGGGCGTGACCGTCTGGGTCTCTCACCAAAAAGCCCTTTTTGAATCCCAAGGTCTGTTCTGGAATCTCCACGACACCGGAAGACACAAAGGTAAATTGTTGCATCTGCCACTGTTGAGCGTTAGCGAAGCTTAACGAAGCGATAGCTTCAACATCCCGCACGACCAGGGTGGTTTGCCGATGGATCAAGTCATTGACGTGGACATCACTAGGTATGGGTCGTCCGTTTTGTGGATTCAAGTATTCTAAAAGCTCAATCCCAGGCCCTGTAAGCGCACTCAGTCGATTAATCCGGAGCCGGGCATGAGGAACTTGGCTGAGACGCTCCTGCTCAATACCGTAGTTTTCGCTCCCCCCAACCCGTTCCATCCCTAGTAAATCCTGGTAGAACTTTAAGCTTGTTTCGGTGTCAGATATAACAATCGCCGTATGGTCAATCCCTAAGAAGAGTTTGTCAGTCTGGCGCTGCCACCTCGGATCTCCTTTCCCCAATGGATAGTGGATCAGTTCCAGGTCGTGTTCATCCGGGTCTTTGAAGTAGAAAGCCTGGATGCCAGCTGCCGCTTTATTCCAATCAGGAATTTGTTGAGGCTCGGTTGAACGATTCTGCGTCATATTCTGCTGTAAGTGTTGGTAGGCTTTATTCATGTCACTGACTGCAATGGCAATGTGCTGGAACCAGCGATCATTGCTGCGGGAGTCAGCCGGAACTGGTTGTCCTTTCAGCGTCAGGTATTCCGTCAGGTCAATGAACTCGCTGCCCAGTTGCATCCGGACAACCCGCATTCGTAATCCAGCTAGTCCCTGGAGCTGCTCATAAGCAACGCCTGAAACCTCAACATCCGAGATTTTTTCAAACGACAACACCTTAGAGTAGAACTCAATTGATCGCTCTATACTGGCAACCGTCATGCCAATTGATTCCACGGCAACTACTCGTTCGTCTTGCATCGATTTAAACCCTGCAACTACACTCAACAATGGAAACTAGCTCAAGCGTTCGATTAGATGATCTCCCACGCGCAGCGCATTGGCGATAATCGTTAGGGTCGGGTTGAGACCCGTGTTTGAGGGAAAGAAGCTGCTATCGACGACGTAAAGATTGTCAACGTCGTGGGTGCGGCAATTGACGTCCAAAACGGACAACAAAGGTTCAGTCCCAAAGCGACAGGTGCCACATTGATGGGCTACCCATTTCAAGGGAAAGTTACTGTGGTAGTAGAGTGATCGCATCATAAAGCCCATATCGACATCAATCGACTTTAAAACCTCAGTCCAACGATGAACCAGACGATTGAACGACTTTGTGTTGTTTTGGGTGTAGTCAAGAAAAATCTTGTCTCCTTTTACCCTGACTCGATTATGCAGGTCGGGCAAATCCTCTCCCATCAACCACCAATCAACGGAGTGTAGCGCCGCATCTTCTGGCGAAACATCATTGTCTGTCATCAGTGGCACATCATCCATCAGCATCGCCTGGTTAACTTTACCAGACAGTTGCACCTGCCCCATTGGATAGGGAAAATCTGGCTCACCCCAGTAGAAGTCGTTAACTCCCAGGGTTTTCTGAAACAGCGTCGGATTCTCCTGCTTCATCAAGCCGATCACTACGGCACAGTTGTGCTTCATGAAGTTGCGCCCAACTTGGTCAGAACGATTTGCGAGTCCTTGAGGATGTCGATCATTTGCTGATCGCAGCAGCAATGCAGCCGAATTAACTGCGCCTCCAGAAACCACGACAATGTCTCCTTGAAACAGCTTTAGTTCACCAGCTACCTCAGTCTCAACCATCGTGACTTCACGGCCAGAGGAACTGGTGTGCAGCCGTTGCACCTTGGCTGCGGTGATTAGGGTGACGTTTGGGTGCTGAATTGCTGGACGCACCCCAATCACTTCAGCATCTGCTTTAGCATGAACTAGACAGGGATGACCATCACAGGTTTCGCAACGAATACATTCACTCAAATAGCGTGCTTGCTCATTCAATTTAATTGCCATTGGCAGGTAGAACGGCTGGAAGCCCTTTGCTTGCAAGTCATCGTGGACTTCTTGAATCCGAGGCTCGTGAGCGATCGCCGGAAACAGATAATCCTCGCTTGTCCAAGGCTCCGTAGGGTCTAATCCGCGTTTGCCATGCACGTGGTAGAGCTTTTCTGCCTCAGTGTAATAAGGTTCAAAATCTTGATACTTCAGGGGCCAGGCTGGAGAAATCCCACCCTCGTGTATAACCCTGTCAAACTCCTGTTCCCGCATCCGGAACAATGTGCCGCCGTAAAGTTTTGTGTTGCCGCCAACCCAGTAACCGGCGGCTGGCTGTAGCTCCTGGTCATGTTTGTCGTACCAAGTCTCAGCATTGAAATAGCGTTCATGCTTGAAAACTTGCATGGGGTCCCAATTTGCCTTCTCTCTCGGCAAGAAATCACCCCGTTCCAGGAGCAAAATCTGCTTGCCACTCGGTGCCAATCGATGAGCGAGTGTTCCCCCACCCGCACCTGTGCCAATGATGATCACATCGTAATGATTGTCAGCCATTTTTTCCTCCGTAACCGTCATGCTGATAGAGTCCACCGAGAAAATGATTTGCTCGCCTTTACACGCTAGATACTTGACCACCCGTGACTTCTAGGATGGCACCCGTGGTAAAGCTACTATCCTCTGATGCAAAGTAGACGTAAGTGGGCGCAAGTTCCTCTGGTTGGGCGGCTCGTTTCATCGCCACATCGGTGTCAAAGTTGTCTACCTGTTCAGGTGTCATCGTAGCTGGAATGCCGGGTGTCCAAACCGGACCGGGAGCGACAGCATTCACGCGAATTTTACGAGGTGCCAAGTTCTGCGCCAATGCTTTCGTAAATGCATTTACCGCGCCTTTACTTGTGGAATAATCGATCAGAAATTCTTTGCCAATGAGACCCAAAATGCTGCTGGTGTTGATGATGACATCGCCCTCTTTTAAATGTGGTAGGGCAGCTTTAAGCATATAGAAGTAGCCAAATATATTTGTTTCTAGCGTGCGACGAAACTGCTCGTCGGTGATGTTTTCAATTTGGAACTGCACCATCTGATAAGCCGCGTTATTGACGAGAATATTCAGGTGTCCAAATTTCTCTATAGTCTGTGCCACCGCCTGCTTGCATTGTTCGGAGTCGCGCACATCGGCTTTGATGTTGAGGCACTGTCGTCCTTTTTCTTCCACTTTGGACTTAGTAACATTGGCATCGTCGTCGTGTTCGTTGTAGAGAATAGCTACGTCTGCACCTTCCATCGCGTAGGCGATCGCCACGGCTCGACCAATACCCGAATCGCCACCCGTAATGAGTGCCACTTTTCCTTGCAGCTTGTTCGCAGGCTTGTAATTCGATAAATCGCTATCCGGCTGCGGCACCATGTCTTCCTGGCTGGCGGGATAGGGTAGCGTTTGAGCGGGAATTTGATCAGCCGTGGGACGAAATTCTGCGGGCATTGCAGTCACCTTGTTTTCTGTAGATTGTTTTCTGTAGAGTCTGGGCAATTTATTGAAGTCGATCGAGCAAATGGTCGGCAACGCGAATGGCATTTGCAATGATGGTCAGAGTTGGATTGGCTCCTGAGTGAGACGGAAAGAAGCTGCTGTCCACCACGTACAGGTTATCAACGTCGTGAGTCTGACAGTTGCGATCGAGCACGGAGGTAGCGGGATCGTCACCAAACCGACAAGTCCCGCACTGGTGTCCCACCACTTGAATGGGCAGTTGATTGCGGGGATACATCCCGAAGGGAAGAACGGCGTGTTCCGTTGTTTTGTCGATCGACTTGAGAATAGCCGTCCAGCGATGAACTAAGCGTTCATGTCCCTCAGTATTATTGGGCGTGTAACGCAAACACAATTGCTCGCCTTTTAGCTGCACACGATTGTTCGGATCGGGTAAGTCCTCAGACTGGAGCCACCAACCCGTCGAATGGCTGGCAAGATTTTGTAGCACAAAGCCTGGAGTCAGCTTAGCAAACGGAGCCAACAGCGGCGGCGCTTCGGCAGGAATCATATCTTTAAGCACGTTGCCCGTGTTTTGAACTTGACCCATTGGATAAGGGAAGCCAGGTTCACCCCAATAAAAATCATTAATGGCGATCGTCTTTTGAAACTGATCAGGATTTGGTTCTTGGCTCAGCGCCAGAACCACACATTCCAAATGCTTCATGAAATTGCGTCCAACCTGACCGGAACCGTTTGCCAGTCCATTGCGGTGGTGATCGGTTGCCGATCGCAGCAGCAACGCAGCAGAGTTGACTGCCCCGCCAGCGACCACAATGATGTCGCCCTGAAACTGATGAATTTCCCCATCGATCTCGGTTTCAACGCTGCTCACTTCTCGACCTGATGAACTGGTGTGCAGCCGCAGCACTTTTGCCCCTGTCTTCAAGGTGATGTTGGCATTGTTCTGAATTGGCGTAATGCAATTTACGTCAGCGTCGGCTTTGGCATCGACAAGACAGGGATAGCCATCACACGTATCGCAGCGAATGCAGGAACTCAACGTCCTGTCCACCTCGTTCAATTTCAAACCCAGAGGCAAATGAAATGGATGTAACCCTTGCTTCTGTAAACCATCACTCATTGCCTGCATTCGAGGTTCGTGGCTGAAGGGTGGATGCGGATAGGGTTCGCTGCGGTGCGGCTCGATCGGGTCTTCCCCCTGTCGCCCGTGTACGTTGTAGAGTTTCTCAGCACGGGTATAGTAAGGTTCAAAATCCTGGTATTTCAGAAGCCATTCTGGCGAAATCCCGCCTTTATGAGTGACCGCTTCAAAGTCTCGATCGCGCATTCGCATCAGAGCAGCCCCATAGACTTTGGTGTTGCCTCCGACCCAGTAGCCTGTCTGCGGATGAAACGGTCTGTTGTCCTTGTCATACCAGGTTTCCGGCGTATGGTAGCGCTCTTTCTGGTAGACTTCTTTGGCATCCCAGTTGGCTTTCTCTCTAGGTAAAAAGTCGCCGCGCTCCAGAATCAGAATTTTCTTGCCTGTTGGTGCAAGTTGATGCGCCAAGGTTCCGCCACCTGCCCCCGTGCCAATGATGATAATGTCGTAGCGATCGTCGGTCATTGATTCAGTTCCTTACCGAGATAACGAGTTTCCAGCTTGCTAACAGAGATCGGAGTCAACTTCTAGTAACGGCGGTCATTACCGATGAGATCGCCATTTAACGCTCGTAACGATTCTCCTAATGACCACAGCGCCCCGCCCAGCAGCAAAATGTCTTTACTCAAAAATTGTCCTGGTAGCGCCGATAGGACTGGAAAGGTGGGATCGAACATTTTGGGTGTGGTGAGCATAAAACTCAACGTGATCAGGAATGTGATCAATGCCATTGCGCTGCCGATCGCAGAGACCAGTGCCGACCAGGGACGAGTCGCGATCAAGATCGCCGTCGTCACTTCAATCACGCCAACTAGATTCGACACGCCTTGCAAACCCAAGAACGGCAGCATCCAGCTAAAAAATGGGCTGTTCTCCACAAAAGGCTGAATGCCTTGAGCTTCGGTGGCAGTAAACTTTAGCAACCCAATCCAAAACAAAATCAGTACGATGCCATACCGCATCAGAAAGAGTCCTGCCTGTTCAAATTTGTCAGCATTCTGACTGAATACAGGGGGGAGGACTGGACGGTTTCTGGTTGTAGTCATGATGAAATCTCCTTTTAGTTTTTGAGTGTTATTTCAGGCGTTGCTGATTTGAGGGATGAATTTGAAAGGGGCGGTTCGCGAACCGCCCGTACAGGAGGAGAGCATTTCGGCAAATCATCCTTGCCTTTAGCAATGCCTTATTTCAAGCGATCGCTCAAGTGGTCTGCAATGCGAATTAGAATTTCAATATCTTGATGATGGTTAACCGGATCGGGATCAATCGTTGGCGCTCACAGTGTAGACTTGTAATTCGCCATCCATGTGAGTTATTTTCCATTGTGTTTTCTCGTCCACGCGCCAGAAGCGTAAGCTAACAGCCGCATCTCCAACACTCAAATTTGTAAGTTCAAGATCGGGCAACCACTCTGGCAGAGTGGGCTGCACCCTTAACCGTCGGTTGGTCGCCTCAGCCTCAAGTCCGAGTATGGTGCGGATGAATAAGCAAATCGCTCCAGCCGCCCATGCCTGCGGAGTATTGGCTTCTGGGTAAGGCACAGGGAAGCTTTCCTGCTGACGTTCAATTCCGGCAAACAGTTCTGGCATCCGTCGTCCCTCGAAGTAGCCGGAGGCGGCAAATATACCTTCTGCAATCTGATTGGCTTCTTGATAATAACCGTATCGCTTCAGCCCAGCGGCGATAAACGCATTATCGTGGGGCCAAACGCTGCCTAGTTGATAACTAATCGGGTTATAGGCTGGGTTCTTGTCTGAGAGGGTTCGCACTCCCCAGCCAGACCACATATCTGCTTGAAATAGTCGTTGTACAACCTGTTCGGCACGTTCTGGCGGTACAATTCCAGACCATAGTAGATGACCCGGATTTGAGGTAATTGACCGGATTTGCTGCTTTTTGCTGTCCAAGCCTAAACAGTAAAAGCCTTCATCCTCCATCCAAAAGCGATCATTGAACCGTTGGTAAAGATCCTTAGCTTTGGAACGCAGTTTTTGAGCTTGTTCGCGTTCACCCCATACCTCATAGATATCAGCTGCACGTTGCCAAGCATCGTATACGTAACCCTGCACCTCGCAAAGTGCAATGGGCGGCTCAGCCTGACTACCATCGGGATAAACGATCGCATCACCCGAATCTTTCCACCCTTGATTTTGCACTCCATCTTTGGAACGGCTTAAATATTCTACAAATCCGTCACCATCAAAGTCGCCGTATTTGTCGATCCATGCTAGTGCCTGTTCAAAGTGTGATCGGCAATTGTCGAGTGTCTTGGAGTCAGCATTCCAGCGATAAGCCTCGGCTAGGGCAATGATCCAAAGAATGGTAGTATCCACCGTTCCGTAATAAGGCGTGTGCGGAGTTTCATGCAATTGCGCCAACTCACCCTGCCGCAGTTCGTGCAGAATTTTGCCAGGTTGAGCATCGCGCCAGTCATCTACCTCCGTTGCTTGTAACTCAGCCAGCTTAATCAGGGTGCCACGCGCAAAGTCGTAACTAACAGCCATAGTTTGCAAGCTGGTAACAACTGAGTCGCGCCCAAAGACGGAAACAAACCACGGGATACCTGCCACTGGCATCCAGGAAGGGTCTCCATTGTCCTCTATCTCCATTCGCAGCGCTCCTAGATCGACTAGCGCTTGCTGATAGGTATCCGTGACCTCCGCGTTGGATGATTGCAGCTTAGTAGCTACATCTAGGAAGTTTGTCATCACCTTTCCGGCTTCCGTCACATTGGTATCAGCGCTGGTGTGTTTGGGTTCAAGCACATCGCCATCAGCCAAGGCGATAAAGTTGATGCAGGAGTGCCACGTTTCACCTGGCTCAAGGGAGATATCAAAGTAGAGATGGCCATTAGCGTAGTTGGGAGGCGAACTGGCACCATCCGGTGCAATGATAATTCCTCGGCAAAATGATTGGTTTTGGTACTCGGTGGTGAGTACACCATCCTTCCATGTTGTTTTCATCTTGCCGCGTACCAGAAGTTGTTTCCCCTTAACTTGAAAAATGTCAGCGAAGTCTGAGCGCACAGACAGCATCAACTGGAACTTAACTTGTTCGGGGTGATGGTTTGTGATGTCGATATCCTCGTGTATACCGCCGTTGATGTCGCGCCGTACGGTGATGATCAAACAGCTGTCCGGCAGAGTTCCGCATACTGTGAGAAGTTCAGGGTTAGTAAATTGGTAGAGCGCAACGCGATGTGTGAGCGTGCTAGCCGCCAGCAGCGTGAGGGGATTACGGTTGATCGAAATTTCGTAGTAGGAAATCAGACGGGTGTCGCGGACAAAGAAACCTTGGGCACGCTTGTCGTTAATCGTACCGTTACAAGCTGTGACTAGAAAGGAGGAACCATCACTGATAGATATCTGTCCAGTATTGACGGCGATTTTTGTTGACATAACCTGTTTTTCCTTAGCCCTTCGAGAGTGGCTTTAAATCGTCTGGGTCTAAACTATGCCACGATTCACGCGACTTAGATCACGCTCATGATGGGACACCATTCCACAGGTGCGGCGCCCTGCCGTTCGGGGCACCGCACCTGGTTGGGTCTTGGCCTTACTGCGCGGGCAAGTCGGGCTGGGCGATGACGGGGCAGTTGATGATTGCCCGCGTCGGTCTCAAGCCGGCGACGTAACTATTGCCGGCTCCGGGCGGATTGATCGAGGCGCTGGTAACGTAGCCTTTCTTCACCAAGCCTTCCAAGTCGCCGAACGAGGTGATGCGGCGCACTTGGCGGCTCCTGACTGCTGCTGCCGTCCACATATTGACGTGAGCGTCCCACAGCGGGCTGTAGTTGTTCGACTGCGAGCGGTTGTCGTTGTCGGGGTCAATGGGGAAAACATTGATCGGGTCAATGCCGCCGTTGGCAATCGAAGCGGCAAAGCCCTGATCTTGATGGGTTTTGGTATCCCGAATCCCGTTCAAAACCGGGGAAAAGCCCAATAACGCCGAGCGGTCGCTGGGGCGCGACAAACCGTATCCCAAAACTTTCGCCAAGCGCGGCGTGTGTACTCCGTTCTCCAGCGCCGCCGGCAACTCTTCAGAAACATCGGTGACGAGATGATAGTAGTACTGCTTGCCACCTTGAAAACCGTCCAGCAGCGACATTGTTACGGTGCGCTTTTGGAGATCGATGGATTTGACGCGGTCGTGAGTTCCCGAAGTGTTATGCACCATCTGCACGTTGAGTACTCTGCCGCTGGGCAGCACCACCATCGAAGACCATTCGGCGTCGCCGACCGCGCCGGCTTTGGCCGTTTTGGGAGGAAAAGGCATCGTCATCGAGCCGGGAATGACCAAATGTTCGGGCGTGAAATCCACGTTGCCGCGAAAGCGCATTACGCCATCGGTTAAAGTCACTCGCTGCGCTCCGTCGCCAACGGCGTGGCGCATTTTGGGCGCGTAGTTGAGGCCCATCTTGCGCGCCATCTCGAAATCGGAAGCATCGGTGATGATGTAATAAACCGCTTCATTTTGCGGCGAAAGTCCGCGAAAAAGCGGCAGCGTTACGAAGGCTGCGCGGTAGGTAAAGTTGACCTCGAGCGCGCTTTTGAGAAACACGTTGTCCTTCTTTTTGAACTGAACGGCAGTGGCTGGCGAATACGCGGGCCGACCGGATTCGCGCGCCGCCATCACTTGCAAAGTGTTGGCTTCCATCATCGCGTCCTGAGCGAAAGCGGGCGCGGCGGCGAGGGCGGGCAGCGTCACCGTAAAGGCTTTTTCGTCAACCTGACCTGCTTTGAGCAGTTTATACGGACCGATCAGTTCCTTCTGCACCTCGGACGGCATTGGACCAAAGTAAGTGTTCGGGATATTAGCGCCAACTCCAGGCAGCGCAGGTCTAATATCATCCGCGTTTGTCGGCATACTCTGGGCTAGGGACGGTGCAATAGAGCCAAAGGAGATCGCAGAAATTATCAAAGTGCTGATATAGCCGAGCCAAGGCATCCGACGATTTACACAAATAGGGTTCATCAAATTTTTCCTTTCTTTTTTAGTTTTGTTCCGAAGCAGTGTTTGTCTTCAAGCGCCCATTTATTTATGAACAAAGGAACTGAATTTTATAGTGAAATACCGCTTTGCAGAGCGGATTTTTCTTATGAATGTAAGTCAATTTCTACCAGGTAAGCGTTCAGCATCGGCGCATTCACTATGAGTGGTTGGTTTCGCTCGTATAGGACGAGACCTCGACGGCGTAATTTACCCATCGTCACTGTGACGTGAGGTCGGCTCATCGCCGCCATCTGTGCTAGTTCGTCATGACTGACGTGCAGGATGACTTGACCCTCTACAGGAGGATTGGCACGACCGCGAGTTTTAGCCAGTTGGAGCAATAACCGCCCCAACCGCTCTTCCGCACCACGATAGGTTAATATTTCGGAGCGGCGCTCGGCATCGCTCAATCGCAGGCAGAATGTGAACATTAAGGCCATTAATGCTTCTTGATGGTGCTGTAGGTAGCTGACGAAGTCGTCAAGTAGAACCTCAACAACTTCGCTAGCTAGAAGCGCACGACTATCGGTTTGCCTTTGACCTTTGCGTGGCAAACAGTAGCACAGTTCCCCAAACGGCTCTCCCGGTAGAATGGACTGCAAGGTAATCTCGCGTCCCCGAGGGTCGCTGACCATAACAGCGACATGTCCACGTTGGAGAAAATAGATCCGATCGGTTGGATCGCCTGCCTGCCAAATATAGGTTCCCTGGTTGTAATACCGCGTGCGACCCAATGAGCCATCGCACGGCAGTTGGTTTATTGTGAGCCCGGTCAGCGTCTCGCACGCCCGGTGATCGGGAAACTGCAAGGCACCATTTCTAGACATGTCTGTACCTATGACAACAGAAATTCATCCAAATCTTCATATCCCTAATTTCAAGCCACGACCAATGCTTGTACTGTAAGGCAACAAAGCTATGCTAACAGCCGCAAGCTCCATCCCAACGTTCGTGGGCTAACGTCACTTTTGGAAGCCTAGTTGTAGCGACCTGCAATACTAATCACTCAAACCTGCAATCAAGACATTTCCAAACCAGGATTCTTTGCAACTAAAATTGCATTCCAGCCAGGATTAACTGCAACAGAACCAGGATTCTTTGCAACCAGCCTGCAATCATCGGTTTTAACCAAGATTATTTGCAACTAATCCGCAGTCTCGTCAAATCATTGCTTGGCAGAGGATAGGAAAAAAACCCACATCTTATAGACAAAAATATTTGAATTGCGCTCTTGAGCTATCTGCGAAAGCGCGGTAAAAGAAACGAGCGTTTTCTTGCCTTGAGTTTCTGCTCATTTTCTAGTCGCAAAGAATCTGGTCTCAAGGGTTTAGTATTGTGGGTCGCTACATTTAGTGTGCAGCGAACAAGCTTCAGCGATCCGAGTCCCTGTGTAAAGACAGACTCCGAACAAAGCGCGATCGCGCGGCAGTTTCAACCCAACGGTGAATAACTGGGATAGCTCTAATGGTGATAGAATTTTAGCTTGATCGTGACGGTCAACTTTCATAAACTAATCTTACACCGACAAAAGCATCTTTCCCGGTTAATAGAAGCACTTGGGAAGTACGGAGCAAAGATCACGAAAGAGCTGAACCATGTACAATTACGGCATTTGCAATCGGATTAAAGGTTTGATACCATGCTTTATCCCATAGCATGGTCGCTACAGCTACAGTTAAGTCCTTAGCGTAACTTTCTGCACGATTGCTCATTTCACCCCATCTATTAGAAGCAATTTTAGAAGGGCTGAAAACAGCGAACACAGTGGAACAATTGCGTCAAATCTATCAGCCCTCGACACATGAGTGAAGTTAGGGACACGAGCGCTCTCTGGTTTGCAATACGATTATTCCCGCAGTTGAATTGGCAAGCGGTAGAGCGCTCTGGTTGAATAGGTTATGGAAACTTTCATTTACCCACCCTAACGCGCCCGTTGCGATGACAGAACTGTTCCTATCGCCATCTAATTTAATTTTAACTAGCGCCACCCCACTCACACGGCAACCCGCAGCAGTCTATTTATCTAGCTTGACTGCTGGCTCGCGGCGAACCATGAGGAAGGCTCTAAATGCGATCGCTCGAATTCTAACTAATGGGCAGGGTGACGCGCTGACTTTGGACTGGGCTGCTCTAAAATATCAACATACAGCAGCAATCCGAGCAGTGTTAATGGAACAATATGCACCTGCCACCGCTAACCGAATGCTCTGCGCGTTGCGACGGACTCTTAAAGAAGCCCTACGACTGGAGTTGATGAGTGCCGATGATTATGCTAGATCTGTGGATATTTCCAATATACGGGGCGATTCCCCTCAAAGAGGACGAATCATAAAAACCAGTGAAATTGCAGAGCTTCTAAAAGTTTGCAAAGATGACTCCACACCTGCTGGTGCTAAAGATGCGGCAATAATTGCGATTTTAAGTGGCTCTGGATTACGGCGCTCGGAGCTTGTAGCTCTTGAATTGCACGACTTCAACCGCGAAACAGGTGCGTTGATTGTTCGCAAGGGAAAGGGGAGTAAATCTCGGCTCGTGTACCTACCGCAGGGCGCTGTCGCTGCGGTAAAAAACTGGCTCAAAGTTAGAGGCGACGCTCCTGGCGCTCTAATTTGTCCAATTAGGCGCGGCGGTCATATTGAGCTAAGAAGGATGACTGACCAATCGGTAATGACAATGTTGCTTCGACGGGCAAAACTTGCCTCTGTTGCTGCTTTTTCTCCTCACGATTTCCGGCGCACTTTCATTAGTAATCAGGACTTACGCAAGGGGATAGGTTCATGCAAACAGGAAAATTTTAAAACAGAGGGATGAGATTCACCAAACTTGACTACTGCCAATATCTGTTGAGCAGTCCCATCAACTACACAGTGACAAACTT
>NZ_JBYCCV010000087.1:0-15499 GCF_057473825.1 Aliterella sp. E5.1 | reverse complement strand
TCACGTATTTCTTCTCGGCTGGCAAAATGGGTCAGTATGCTTGCATCAATTGTCTGACTCATTAACTCTGTTTCTACTTGCTTTACTTTACCCTAGCCTACGCTATATTTTTTATGCGGTTGCCCTACTCCTTGGGGCAATTTGACTAAACCGACATTAGCGTAGGGAATCCGCGCGTACTCCGCTTGCAGCCCTTGAAAAGGTTCTGTATCTTTTGGTCCGCCAAAAAAGGCAGTTCCCGCCCTAGGACCGTTGGGATTTGCTTCATCACACTGGGCGTAGTAACCCGTGCGGCAATAAGAACAAGACCCGCAACCAATAGTAGAAGGAATAACTACGCGATCGCCTATTTTTAAGTTGCGGACGTTTGGACCTACTTCTTCAACTATCCCCACTCCTTCATGACCTAAAATTGTCCCTGGAATCATGCCTGAAAAAGTACCGCGAATCATGTGCAAGTCTGTACCGCAAATAGCGCTGGCGGTAAGACGCACGACCGCATCCATGGGGTGCTGAATTTTGGGTTCGGGTACGTTGTCTAAGCGAATGTCACCAATACCGTGAAAAACGACAGCTTTCATAGTGGATTCTCCTAAATAAGAAACTATTTCAGCAAAACGGGTTTAGCATTAACGCGGAGGCGAAATAAGCTATAAGGCTTTTGGCGCAAGTCTTTGCCGTTTTGATATTGGGCTTGACGGTGGAGTTGGTTAGCGGTGAAATAAAGATAGCCGTTACGTGCCAAAGATAGAGTATCGGGCCATAGTACGCGATCGTCATTGACTAGAGTTTCGTAGGTTCCATTAGGTGATCGCCTTTGAATGGCGTTTTGCTCGTAATTAGTCAAATACACTCGGTTTTGAGAGTCTGACTCTAAACCATCAGATCCGCCGCCTTTTTCTCCCAAGTCTACAACCGTTGCAGCTACTTGCGCTTCAGTTATTTGCTCGTTTGCCAAAACATCGGTACTGACACTGTACAACCGCCGCCCAGCTAAGGGACAGTAATAGAGTGTCTTGCCATCGGCGCTAATCGCAATCCCATCTGCGCCTATAGTAATAGGGCTAGATGGCTGGTTAGCCGGACGATTACGCACGACTTGACCTTCGACGCTAGGTAAAAAATCTTTAACAGCTTTAGTTGAAGGATGATCGTTTAATCGCCGCCAGCTTCTACCCGAATCTAGGTCTACAACGATAATTCCATTAGGACCATTACCCGAAGAATCGGTAATATAGGCAATTCCGGCTTTACCGCGCCCTAAGTCAAAGCGGATATCGTTGAGATAAGTAGTAGGCAAAGCCACTGTTTGAGGAAATAAGATAGTTTTAAAGACGCGGTTTTGCTTAAGGTCAACCCCGACCAATTTTGGTCCGCCGTAAGAAGTAGAACCAAACTCAATACTGCCTGTATCTAATAGCCACAAGCGATCTTGAGGATCTATAACTACACTTTGCACTGAAACTAATGAATCAGCTTGTTTGCTCGTATTTAGACGATTAATTTGAGCATTAGGATAAGCTACAGTCTTGCCGTTTCTGACTTCAGCTACGGTGTAATCTACCTTGTCACCCCAACGCGGAAAGTTGACAAAAATGCGATTATTAGCAGAGACAGTCACTCCTGTAGGCATCGATCCATTAAAAGCGGCAACTTGTTGGATATTGCCAATCTTTTTTTCTTGAGGTAGTGTCTGAGCGGTAGATGCGAAAGATACGGTAGATAAAAGGCACGCAAGAGAAAGACTTAAATATTTCACGGTTTGAGTACAACTTTGATGCAGTTGTCTTTTTTGTGCTTAAAGATTTCGTAGGCGTGGGGTGCTTCCTCTAGTTTCATCCGGTGAGTAATGATGTAAGAAGGATCGATCTCGCCATTTTGAATACGTTCAAGTAACGGACGAAAATAGCGATGAACGTGAGTTTGTCCCGTTTTCATAGTCAAACCTTTGTTCATAAAAGCACCCATCGGCATTTTGTCTACAAAACCAGTGTAGACACCAGGTACAGATACAGTGCCACCTTTGCGACAGGCAACGATCGCTTGACGCAAAGCAGTAGGTCTATCGGTTTCTAGACGCAGTGCTTGCTTTGCCTCGTCATAGAATCCTTCTAAACCAGTACCGTGGGCTTCCATCCCCACCGCATCCATGCAAGAATCAGGACCGCGCCCCCCGGTCATTTCCTTCAAGGCTTCCCCTGCATCTACTTCTTCATAGTTAATCACTTCTGCCTTACTTTGTTCCTTTGCCATTTTCAATCGTTCGGGAACTCGGTCAATGGCAATTACTCTCTCTGCACCCAGCATATAGGCGCTTCTAATTGCAAACTGTCCGACAGGTCCGCAACCCCAAATTGCTACCGTATCTCCTGGCTGAATATCGCAGTTTTCTGCTGCCATATATCCGGTGGGGAAGATATCTGTAAGAAATAAAACTTGCTCGTCTGTCAGTCCATCAGGAATTTTGAACAAACCAGTATCAGCGAAGGGAACGCGGGCATATTCAGCTTGACCGCCAGCGTAACCACCTGTCATATGAGAGTAGCCAAAAAGACCAGAGGGGGAATAACCCATGACTTTTTCTACCATCCAAGCGTTGGGGTTGGAGTTATCGCACAGCGACCATAAGTCGCGATTGCAGAAAAAACACGAACCGCAGGAGATGGTAAAGGGGACAACAACGCGATCGCCTATATTGACGTTTTTAACACTGCTACCCAGTTCTACAACCTCGCCCATAAATTCATGTCCGAGGATGTCTCCAGACTTCATCGTTGGGTTGTAACCGTCATATAGATGCAAGTCTGAACCACAAATTGCGGTGGAAGTAATTTTAATAATTGCATCGCGTGGATTGAGAATTTTCGGATCGGGTACGGTTTCAACCCGGACATCATTAGTGCCGTGCCAGCAAACTGCTTTCATAAGGGTATTCGGTAATTTTAGTGATTAGGAAAAGGGTTTGAGAACAACCTTGATGCAGTTGTCTTCTTTCTGCTGAAAAATCTTGTAGGCGTGGGGCGCTTGTTCAAGTGGTAACTGATGGGTAACAACAAAAGATGGATCGAGTTTTTCAGTTAAAACTAAATCTAGTAACTTGTGCATATACTTCTGACCGTGCATTTGACCCGCCCTCATGGTCAAGCCTTTATTCATAACTGCGCCCATGGGCAGTTTGTCTACAAAGCCGCCGTAAACACCCATAACTGAAAGCGTACCGCCTTTACGACAAGCAACCATCATTTCGCGTAAAACGTGAGGACGATCGGTTTCTAGCTTTAACTTTTGTTTGGTTTGGTCATAAAAGTCTTCAAAGCCTACACCATGCGCTTCTAAACCTACTGCGTCAATGCAGCAATCAGGACCGCGCCCGCCCGTCATTTCTTTGAGTGCATCACCCGTACTAATTTCTTCGTAGTTAATCGTTTCAACTTTGGCATATTTTCTTGCCATTTCTAGGCGTTCGGGAAAGCGGTCAATAGCAATAACGCGCTCTGCACCCATCATGTAGGCGCTAATCATGGCAAATATACCGACCGCGCCACAACCCCAAACAGCTACCGTATCCCCTGGTTGAATATTGCATAACTCCGCGCCCATATAGCCCGTGGGAATAGCGTCAGAAATAAATAACAACTTCTCGTCGGGGATATCTTTGGGAACTTTGACGACACCCACATCGGCAAAAGGCACGCGGATATACTGGGCTTGAGCGCCTGCATAGCCGCCTAATAAGTGAGAATAGCCATAAATTGCCGATGTGACACCCCCCCATAGCTTTTCTTGCATCCAGCCGTTGGGATTGGAGTTATCGCACAGCGACCACATATCTTTTTGGCAGTAAGAGCAATTACCACAGCCGATGGTAGAAGGAACAACAACGCGATCGCCTACTTTTAAATTATTTACGTTACTACCAACTTCGACAATTTCCCCCATAAACTCGTGACCAATAATGTCACCTTTTTGGACTGTGGGAATATAGCCGCCGTAGATGTGCAGATCGGAACCACAAATCGCTGTTGATGTAATTTGAACAATCGCATCGCGCGGGTTGAGAATCTTCGGATCTGGCACTGTGTCTACTTGCACCTTATTAGCGCCTTGCCAGCAAACAGCTTTCATTTATTTTTGTCCTTAATCGCAAAGAGTTAACTACCTTTTGGCTGTCCTTCAGTGGTGGCAATTTCGCCTGCTTCCATCAACATTTTGAAGCGGCGCAAATCGTCGCCAATTTGCTGTTCTGGTTCTTCACCAAAGAGTTTAGCTATAGCTGCTGTTACTGCACCTCCAGGAGGTGCGTACTCCATAACTACTTTTACTTCTGTACCGCGATCGCCTGTTGCTGGTTTAAATCTAATAAAGCCAGAATTATCAATGTCTGCACCTTCTACCGAAGCCCAAGAAATAAACTCATTTTCCCGATCTTCAATGATGTCTGCATCCCACTCTACTGTTGCGCCTAATGGTGCCGTAGCTACCCAATGGGAGCGTTTGGCATCCACTACTGTTACTGACTTAACGTGCTTCATAAAGTTGGATAAATTGCCAAAATCATGCCAATAACGGTAAAGTTCGTCAGCAGGCTTGTTAATTGTGACAGTTTTCTCTACCTTGATCGATTTATCCATGCCTAAAGCCTCTTGGATACCACCTTGAGACTTAGCGGCCCCGTACGCCAAACCACCACCTGCGATCGCCATTAATGCCCCGCGCAAGGATCTTTGACGCAATCCCATCAATACCATCGCACCGCCACCAATTAAGGAAGCCCACTTGCCAGCATCGCCACCTTCGTTTTGATTGCCTTTATCTTCAATCGTTGAACTCATTTTTTACTCCTTTATTTAGAAAGATTGACCTCTCCCCTTTTTTCAAGAGGAGAGGAAAATAAAAATCGTTTTAGACTACGCCGTTACAGATGCGCCTGTTGTTGGTTTGGCTGGTTTTGTACCTAAGAAGTCGCGATACAAATGAACTAGATTCTGTTCGTAAACCGCCAAATCTTTTTCAATTGCCGCAAATAGCTCTGTAGCAACCGGATCTGTAAACTTCACGCGCAAGTTGTGAGTATCAACTACACCCGTTTGCAAATCACCCAAAGCCCGACGCAATAAAGAATTGTCATCGCTACCTTGAACTGATGCTTTTAACTTGGCGTAGGTATCAGCAACATTTGCAGTCAATGAAGGCTTTTCGCCCATTTGGTCAAGCCTTTGTTCCAACTTTTTGATGTGGAATTGCTTGTTGGCAATAATTTCTTTCAGCAAATTCCGCAAAGACTCATCGCTTGTTTTTTGGGCATATTGAGCGAAAGCTTCTTGGGCGTAACGTTCCCCAGCTAAAGCTGTATTTAATCCTTGAGTAATTTCTCCCTTACTCGAACCACCCCAAGAATCTGCCAATTTCCACCAGTCTGCATTGGTATCTGTTACTTCTGGTAGGGCTGCTTCTTTACCGCCATAACCAAGCCGACTGAGAATAGCGGTAGCAAATATTGCCAAGTCTCCCGGCTGGCGGGATGTAATTAAATTGCCATCAACGACTAGCGGTTCATCTATGTATTTTGCGCCAGCATTAATCATGTCAGTTTTGACAGCAACAAAACCCGTTGCTTGCTTACCTCTGAGCGCATCGGCTTCAATCAAAACTTGTGGTCCGTGACAAACTGCCCCTACCAGTAGGTTTTGTTCCATTGCATCCTTGACAAATTGCACGGTATTGGGGTTGATTCGCATTTTGTCAGGAGCCATACCTCCAGGAATTATTACCGCGTCGAATTCGGAAGCGATCGCCTCTGTAGTTGTCCCGTCGGGCTGCATGGAAAGCTTGCCTTGCTTGCCTTTGTAAGTTTCGTTCATCCGCGAACCAAGTACCGTTACATCCATTCCTGCCATTTTTAAGGCTTTGTAAGGTACTTGAAATTCCGCATCTTCTACACCATTTTCAATTAAGATGGCGACTTTTTTTGATTTTGTCCCTTTGCTGACCACAGAAATTTCCTCCAATAAATTTTATTTACGATGCTGGTAATAAGTCTTGATAATCGTCCGATAGATTTACGCGCACATCGGCAAATTCCCCCGGCGATACGGCATCTTTAAGCACGGCAAATACTGCTTTAACGTGTGTAATAGCAGTATCCGTATCTACACCTGCTTTTTGACTTACACGCTGGAGAAATTCATTAACTCCAAAAGTTGCGCCGTTTTCACCTTCTCGTCCATGTAAATATTGCCCTAATTCTTTAGGTAGTTGGGCAGCTAGTTGGCTTGCTTCATCGCCAACAATGCGCTCTTTCAGGGTTTCCAATGTGGCGCTAGTCGCTTGTTCGGCTGCTTGTTTGGAATTAAGTTGAGCAATAGTTTGAACGTGCTTGATGAACTCGTCGTATTTCATGATTAAACTGTTAGCTAATCCAATTAGCGCTCTTTAGCTCCAATTTAAGAGTAGGCAGCCAGCTAGTTAGTTCTCGTCAATCCAAAGGGATAGATTGTTTCTATCGCAAGGGATAAGTTACCTAGCTTGTTCAAGCGCTATCGTAGGCAAATGCGATCGCATTCGAGTAGAAATTATGGCTAAAAATAACAACGCTGACAATTCAGAAGTTCCCCAAGAAATTACTGAGTCTTACGGTACGGGCGTACAAGATTTGCCGGGTGCAAATCTTGGCGATATTGAGACAGAAGAACTAGCCGAATACACTATCTCTACTCCAGGATTAGCCACGGCGGAAGAAGATGCTATTTGGCACGAATCCGCTCGGCTAGAAGATGAAGTTGGGGCTACACCAACGCTAACGGGTGGCGATATCGATGCGCGTTGGCAAGAAGCTGCAACCGTAGGCGATGAAGCAGTAGGCGGTACTGCGCCGACTCCCGATCAAGATATTGTTGATGAGCTTGGGGCGGCGGTAGGATTGGAAATGAGCGATCGCGCTTTTTTGCGAACAACGGAGATTTTGGAAGAAAGAGACAATCGCCGTTGGGAAGACGATCCCATGTCTTCGGAAGATTACGAAGAACACAAACTATAGTTTTCCCAAAATCAAAAAATCACTTAAACATTAAAGGACATGGCTCACCTTCGCCGTAAACCATAGTCCTCAAATTTGCTTGTAGATAGATGTAATAAAAAGGAGTAACAACGTGGACGCTATTGAAACCCTAGAAAAAGATCATGACAGAATTAGAAGTCTGTTCTCAGAGTTTGACGAGACTACCGATCCTCAAGAACTACAAGATTGTTTTGATAAACTTGGCAACATTCTAACTATACACGCGGAAGCCGAGGAGCAAGTTCTTTACCCAGAAGCAAGTAATTGTGAAGGTACTAGCGAACTAATTGATAAAGGGCATCAAGATCATGACAAAGGCGATCAAATGGTTCTGGAGATTAAATCTATCAACCCTAGCCAATCTGAATTTAAACAAAAAGTCAAAGAATTACAGTCGTTTATGCTAAATCATTTGGATGAAGAAGAAAATGCTCTCTTTCCTAAAGTCCGCCAGTCTATGGACGATCGCAAGCTAGAGCAACTTGCTACTGAAATTAAGCACACTAAAGCTGAAGTTGCGTCCAAAGTAGTAGAATAATTTTTTGTTAGCTGTGCAACAGCTAGACCGCTAGGCTAGATAATTAATTCAGTCGGTGATAAATATAATTTCTCAAGCTGCAAACTTTAGTTGCAGCTAGGGTAGTCTGATATACATCAATTATTTTCTTAGCCTACTGAGCTTCAAATTCATGTTTTGTAGCTCCGCAAACAGGACATACCCAATCTGCTGCTATGTCTTTAAAGGGAGTGCCTGGTTTTACGGCAGAGTCTGGATCTCCTTTCGCTGGATCGTAAGTATATCCGCAGACTGTGCATATATATTCATCCATAGTTGATATCTCCTCCTGAATGGATAACTTAACTACATGATATAAGCATTACCCCATTGCAAAAATAAGTCAGGCGGTAGAAAGTGTACGCTAGAACTTAACGTACTATCAAGAGCAACTTCATGTCCAAAAAACGGGATTCGCACCTCTCTGAGGGAGGTTTTGACTTTCTTCGCCATCAAGATGCCACAGAAAGCGCTCAGGCGATGGTAGGGCAAGTAGCGAAACGTTTTGATAAGCAGTATCAAGGTGAGGGCTTTGAACTTCCTCCAGAAGTCGAGGCAATGCCAATTTTTCTAGAGTGGACGGCAGGTACACTCTCTGCTAGAGTCAATTCTCCTTTTTGGGAAATTGCCAAACCTCAAAAGCATCAGCGCTGTTTAGATATTGGCTGTGGAGTTAGTTTTTTGATTTATCCGTGGAGAGAGTGGGACGCATACTTTTATGGGCAGGAAATTAGCACAGTAGCAAGAGATGCCTTAAATAGTCGCGGTTCACAGCTAAATTCAAAGTTATTTAAGGGAGTTGAGTTAGGATCTGCCGATCGATTGCAATACGAAGCTTCGCAGTTTGATTTAGCGATCGCCACTGGCTGGAGTTGCTATTATCCGCTTGATTACTGGAGGATTGTTTTAGCAGAGGTTAAGCGGGTGCTAAAACCTGGCGGTCAATTTGTTTTTGATATCTTGAATATTGAACAGCCTTTGGTAGAAGATTGGGCAATTTTAGAAACCTATTTAGGTACAGAGGTATTTTTAGAGCCGATCTCTGCATGGGAAGAAATAATTAAAACAGCTAATGCCAAAATAGTCTCGCACAAGTCAGGAGAACTATTCCAGTTGTACAAAGTGCAGTTTTTAGACTAATAGTGCGATCGCCTATTAGAAAAGCGAGGCTTAAACCTCGCTTAATTTAAACCATTATCAAATCAAACGATCGCATTTTCCCGTTTACGTTTGACAATTATCCCCAGTGCGATCGCAATTACAATTATCAGCATCCATTCGGCGGGTTCGGGAACGGCGGAAACTGGTAAAGAATTGGATAAACTTGGCATTTGTTTATCTTCAATTTCGCGTTTAAAGCGATCGCTCTTTTGTTCGGCTGCGCGTAAATCGTTCTTTTGTTGGTCATTTACAAGCACGATCATCGAAGAATAAGGCGTTACAATTTGCGAGGCTTTGGCTACTTTATGGATGCCATCAAGATTGGCAATTTCTTTTAGATCTCGATCTTGACCTAAATAGTTGATCAATTGTCTGGCTGCAAAAGGGTTAAATTCGTTGTTCGGATCGGCGGGAATGTCATTTTTTTTTCTAAACCAAGCATAACCATCTTCCACTCCAATAAATCCCCGCGCTAACGCCGATTGCGTGGCAAAACGCTGCATCACTTCTTGTACTTGAGTTGCTACTCCACCCCCGCTTGCTTGAATAGTCTCAAAAATGGCATCGTCATAAGCACTCTGCACTCCTCCCAAATGTACTATCCATAACGGTGCAGGTAAGTCAATGGCTTTTGCTTTATCGTCTCCTAGTTCGTAGCTGCCGCGATCGCTAATCAGTAAAATGGCATCGTAAGCGCTATCACCGCGTAAGTTTTCAAACTGCCGCAACATTTCCAATGGCTGCATTGTGCCGTAAAAAGTTGATCTTTCCACATCAAACTCTGCTAAGTCATCTAGCTTTTTCGGTGCAACCTCCGGCGCTGAAGTTACATAAATATCGAAGTCGTTACTAGCAACAGCTTGCTGTTTTAGCCACTTAAAGGTTTCAACGGCTTCTTTGGTGTGTTTTCCCATGCTGTAGGAAGTATCCAATACTATGGCAAAGCGATCGCCTTCCGGTAAGCGGTAATCTTTGCTAGACAAAGGTTTTCCAGTAATTTGATAGCCGTTTAAGTTGATTTGATGCAATAGAGGTGTAGTAGGAGTAGCGGCAATAGCAGGCGCAAACCAACTATCTTGAGACTGTTTGACAGTTTTGCCATTGTTCAAACGTTTCGTATCTTTAGTCCAGAAAATATTACGTTTTTCGCTTAGTTGCGGTAGAGGTATACCATCTTTTGTTTGCAATACTTGGTAGGTCATCCACAGGTGCAAGGGTCTATCTTTGCCAGAGAGGACGGGAAAGGCTCTCAAACGGTAGCTATTAGGTCCTATTTGTTCCAATAAAGCTGGATCTACATTGCGTCGAACTTGCTCAGTATAAACTTTTTGAGCAGCGCCACGAGTGGAGACAGCAAAGGGAAAACGTGCTGACAAGTCGTTACTATTTCCCAACCATACACCAGTAATTACCGCACTTTGAGGTAAAGAAAAGGAGTAAACGATCTCTTGACTTTCAAAAGTCTGATTTTCGTAGATCTCATACAACTCTACATCCGCCCAATCGCCATGCGTTGTGACTTTTACTTGTTGTTCGGCTAACCAAACTTTTTTCTCGTTAATATCTAGCAATCCCGCTTTGGCTTCGCTGCGATTGAAGGTAGCTTGCACGGCTTTTTGAACTGCTTTTTGTTCTCCCCGCAAAATTGGCGTATCAAAAAAATCTGAATACAGTTTGGCTGCGGTATCTCGATCTGTGCGCTTGCCATCATATAAAAAGGGAGAAACCAATACGTTGTAAGTATTTTGCAAAGATTGACTTAGGTCTGTGCCTAAATGAAAAACGTTGTTATAAAGATCGCGGATATTGGTATTTTCTCGTCCGTAATCTTGGTAGCGGTAAGTCGCTAAATAAGCGTTGAGCAATCCTTGGCGGATTTGTTCGGACTTTTGCAATAATAAAGAGCGATCGCGTTCGGTAGTAATTGGCTGCTTGAGGGCGGCAAATACTTCAACTTGAGGCTGCTTTTGGACTGCTACAACGGCAATTAATCCTGACATAATTACAGCAATTGTGCCTAGCCAAGCTTTACTCCAACCGTATTGCAAAGCAAAAGTATTCAAATTCGATTTCCACGCTTGAATATAAATCCAAGCCATCCCAAATGGGATAGTAGCGCTCATTACCAGAACTACTGCGATGGGAGACAAGATTATTCCGTAGATAAGGACTAGAAATAAAACTTGTAATGGTGTAGAGAATAAGCCATATAAAATCCCAGCGCTGAAAGGAATTGCATAAAACAATGACAGAATTAGTACATAAAGCGCGATCGCTAATATCAAACTATGACCTGCTAGTTTTATCCATGCGCCTATAGTTGTGGTTGGATTGCCATAAATAAGTTGGTGCAAATAAACGCCAATACATACACAGCCAGCTAATAAAATAATCGTGCTACTGGGGTTAAGTTCTTTTAGCCAAAAAAAGCGCACCATACATAGCACTAGCAGAGGTGCTTCTACACCATAAAATAGCTGAACTGTAGACAGAGTGCGAAAACTAAATCGGCGTTCTCCAGTCTCTAAGTTTTGCAAAGCTTGCGGTTTAGATTTTGTTAGACTCAGGATGCTGGTAGTAGTTGGTACGCCTACTAACCCAACTAAAGGTAGAAGCAGATCGAAGGGTACTTGTCCTTTAATCGCATCAGCAATAATTGCCGTACCGAGAAAAGGCAAGATGCCCACATAACCAATTAACAGCAAAGTCAAGTTAAATAACCAAAAGAAAACTGTAAATAAAGTTTCCCCAACAGATTTTATTTGCATATTTATACTCCAGTTAAGGAAGATGCGATCGCATCGTAAAGATTAGTAGTAAAAGCTTTAATTTCTGGCGTATCCGGCTTTTGGGCTTGCTCAAAAAGCACTGAAACCATTACCCATAAACGATCTTTGCGCGTAATTCTTCCCCAAAGATGAGTCAAAAAGTCATCAGTTGTATGTTTGGGTGACTGAAACCAATACGCCGCCGCCATTGTGCCGTTATTGATCGAAAGCCAACGCCCCAAAACCTGTGGTGATAGCTGTTGGCGTTGCATCGCATCTACCTTAAAGCCATTACCGACAAAGCACAATTCTGGTGCATGGTAAGCTTGCACGGCGTTACTACTGACAAGCAAGATTGAACCAGTGATATTTTGCCACTGAAATCGGGATTTTTGAGCGATTACATCGGGGGTAGCGCCAGGGGCGATCGCGCCTTGATAATTGGCAAAAAAGTCTTTTTCTGTCGTTGTCAACTGCAATGGTTCGGAGTGCATTTGTGCAGGTAAAGCGATCGCATCTATCGCGCTTGTTGTTACCTTTTGCGGGTGGGGAATTAAACCAAGTCCCAAAATACAGCTAAATACTACAATTTGCTGAGTTAAAGGCTTCAATCTTCTTCCTAATAAAGCAGGCTTTGTTTTACTTCCCGTAGGCGTTTTATCCTTATATCGAGGCACAGTTTGCAATAGCAACCAACTTACTAACCCCGCCGTGATAAAACCGACTAAACCAAGGGGTACGTGGAGGATAGCAGCCAAATCTGGGCGATCGCCAACATTGCTAATTAAAACTAACAGCAATATCCTGCCTGTATTCGCCGCCATAAGTAGCAAAATATTCGCCGCACAAACTAGCAACCACCTAAACTTAAGAAGCCGATTTTCTAGCCACGTTGCAGCCAGTAAAAATAAAGTACCAGTCCATAAGCTTTTTAAGCCACTACAGGGCAAATCTATCTGAGCAGTGCTATTTTCCAAAACAATAATGTCATGGGAAGAAATTGCTGCAATCTGCCAAAAAGCTAGGATTTGTTCAACTATCTGTGCTGTAATAACTCGGACTGGAAACCCCAACCCCGTACCAAATTGAGCGCTAAAAGGCAAAATACAAGCTGCGAAAACCGCCGCCGATAGTCCTTTTTGCCAAACACTCGGAGCAATAAATAAACCAACTAAGCCATAAGTTCCCAGCGCAAAAAACAGTACTGCAACTTGAGGAATATCTAGTATCCATTGCAAGCTAATTGCGCTCACTGCACTACCAAACATCAATGCTAGAGGCGCTAGATGCAGAATAGGTGTAGAAGATAAGCCTAGTTTGCGGCGGTGATGGATAGATTGAATTAATAATACCGTCGCTACCACGCTAACTATTACTAAGTTAAAGACTGAAATATCTCTAGAAGACTCAACTAGCCACTGCAATGCTGAGTAGTTGAGGATTAACCAAGAAAATGCAATTAAGCTGCTACCAATCTTGCTTGACCAACTAGCGGTACTAGGAGGCGCATCAATGCGCGTGAAGGCTGCTTTGTTCGTCATAGTTCAACAAAAAATCTATGACTCTAGACTGACTGGTATCATTTAATGTTGCCAAGCTCATTTTTTGGTTACATTGACAACGATTCAGGTTAAAACTGATCGTAAACCGATCTAGAACTCTGAACTTAGAGAAATAATTAGTGCTGACTTTCAAAGCTTCCGAGGCAGGACTGAGGAGAATTAAACAAGCTAGAATTTTGTCTGGTTGGGCGATCGCCGATCCGCGTTGGCTAGTAGCTGCAAGTCAAGTTATAGATTCAACTACCGATTGGCAACAATTAGACTTTTATGCAGTAGGTATTTCTCCGGGTACTTGGGGACGTTTTTTAAGCGGAAAAGAACCAATCAAAGCCCCAGCTTTTAAAGCCTACTGTCAAGTTTTAGGGTTAAATTGGCAAGAAGTTTGCGAACCAAACTTTAACAATTCTCCTCAACCTTTATCAACTAAACCATTTTATATAGAACGCCAACCCTACGAAAATGAATGTTTTCAAGAAATAGTTAAGCCTGGTGCTTTAATCCGGATCAAAGCACCCCAAGAAATGGGAAAAACTTATTTAATGAAAAACATTTTAGCTCACGCTAAAACAAAAAAGTATCAAACCCAAGTTTTTAGTTTTGAGCTATCAGATAGTACAATATTTACCGATTTAACTAAGTTTTCTCAATGGTTTTGTGCGGGAATTGGTCAAAGTTTAGGCTTGCAAAATAAATTAGCTGATTATTGGGATAATATTTTTGGCTGTAATTACAATACTACGATTTACTTTGAAAAGTATTTATTAGCAAATCTAAATAACCCTTTAGTTATTGCTTTAGATCGAGTCGATATAGTTTTTGAACATCTGCAAATTGCCAATGATTTTTGTGCGTTATTAAGAGCGTGGAATCAACGAGCAAATCAAGGTGACGATATCGGCAAAGTTTGGCAAAACCTCCGGCTAATTATCGTACATTCAACCGAAGTATATGGAGCGCTAGATATCAATCATTCACCTTTAGGCGGTGTAGGATTAGTTGTAAAATTATCAGAATTTAGTTTTGAGCAAGTCAAAGAATTAGCAAGCAAGTATCAGTTGTCTTGGAGCAATTTAGAAATAAAGCAACTAATGGCGCTAGTCGGGGGACATCCAGCATTGATAGCGCGGAGTCTTGAACAAATTACCCGCAATAATATTACTATCAATCAACTATTGCAAACCGCCGCCACTGAATCAGGATCTTACAGCGATTATTTGCGCCGTCACTTAGTAACTCTGCAACAGCAACCAATATTAGCCAAAGCCTTAGCAAAAGTAATCGCGTCAAAGCAGCCAATTCAATTAGAATCAATCCCCGCCTTCAAACTAGAAAGTATGGGTTTAATTCATCTAGAAGGTGACAATGCAACTCCTCGGTGTGAATTGTATCGGCAATATTTTTGCGATCGCTTATAGTCCTGAGTTTATCTAGATATTTATAAATTTATTCTACGAATTTATTGGTTTTGGCTAAGTAAATTCCAGTAATATAGCCATATACTGAAAGTACATCAGATCAAGCTTTATAGCTCAGCAAAATTATTATGCCTGATATAGACTTTGAATTAATTGATATAAGCATACCTCAAATAAATTCTGAACCTTTGGTCGAACAAGCAATAGAAATTTTGCCAAATGTGGAATATGGTGGAACGCTGGTATTAGCTCAAGAGAAGATAGAAGCAAGAAAGCAATTATTAGCTATGCCTCTTGAAAAGGCTCAAAACTTACAATCGCAAACTTTATATCCTCAGCATTGGAGCGTTCGCAGTCAAGATTGTAGTTGGGAAGATTGCATACTTTTAGACTCAGACGACGATGACGAAGCAGAAATTAACACCTGAAGACTTACGCGATATTTTTATTAAACTGCAAACAGCGAACTTAGACGCTGTTGTAGTTGGCGGACAAGCAGTAAATTTATGGGCATCTAAATATTGCGCTCGTTCGCCTTCTTTAATACAAATGCTACCCTTTGCAAGCGAAGATTTAGATTTTTATGGTGGCAGAGTAGAAGTAATAACCTGCAAAGATGTCTTGCAAGGAAAAGCTAAACTAAATCAAGATTTCGATCCTAGCCCCAACTCTGGTTTAGTTATAGTAAACTACAAAAATGCAGAACTTAGAATTGATTTTTTAGCTTCAGTGTTCGGTTTGAATGATGTTGAACTGGTGAGGACTGCTATATCATTTACAGGTGAAAATCTCTTAGGGGGAGTTAGGATTAAAGTCCTTCACCCAATCCTTTGCTTGGAGGGAAAACTAAAGTCTTTAACTGTTCGCCGTAAGTCCCGCGCTCTATCGCTTCGATGAGCGTCGGGATATAAGGCGGGTAACGACTCAAAAGGAGTTACCAAATCTATATCTATTGATTCTACCACGAACAATATTTATGA
>NZ_JBYCCV010000086.1:0-15516 GCF_057473825.1 Aliterella sp. E5.1 | reverse complement strand
TTTCTGCTTGTCTGCGCTCAGTGATATCAGTGTGCGACCCCACCCACTCACGGATGCTACCATCAGCGTTGAGAACTGGTGTACCACGAACAGAAAAATACCTGTACTCTCCATCGTGGCGACGCAAGCGGTGTTCCATCTCGCATAAGCTTTTAGTTGACACAGCCCTATTCCAGCAGGCTAGGGTATGCTCTAGGTCGTCCGGATGTATAGTTGCTGACCAGCCAAAATTTTGATATTCCTCATACGACTGACCAGTGAAGGTACTCCAGCTAGTCTGCTCTCCAGTCATTCTACCGTCTGCGCTGTTAGTCCAAGTAATTTGTGTAGTTGCAAGTATCAGAGAACGATACCGTTCTTCACTTTGCCGTAAAGCTTCTTCCGCCTGTCTGCGCTCAAAAATCTCTGCTTGCAGAAGTACATTTGCGATTTCCAATTCTTTGGTTCGTTCGCTAACCCGGCTTTCTAACTCGTCGTGGGCTTGACGCAGATCCTTCTCGGCTTGCTGGCGATCGCTGATTTCCTGAGAAAGTTTTTGGTTCGCTATTTCCCATTGTGCCGGGCTAGGAAGCACAAGGGCTTTAGGAATTAAATCAAATAGTTCCGACGCTGTATACAACGAAACTATTGCTGTAATCACTTTAAGACCCCCAGCTAGCCAATAAGCTGGATGCCAAAGCGTCCAAATTTCCATCAGATGAATTGTGCCACAGGAAACAATGAAAGCGGCAAATAGGAGGAAAACTCTCTGGAAAGGTACATCCTGTCGCTGCCGGACGAAATAGAATAGCATAACTGGAATTGAATAGTAGGCGAGTGCAATTAGCAAGTCTCCCACCACGTGTAAACCTACCAGGTAGGGATTCCAGAGATAGCAATGACCGTGGGAAACAAACTCTCCTGAATCAAATAAGTTTTCTATAAGTTTTATTATCAATTATCGCTCTTTTTATATTCGAGGTAAATCTTTACTCTAAAAAGCCATACTCAATCAATAGGACTTACACAATTAGTTATTTATAATCGAATACTCCCAAAATAGACGCAAGATCAAGGTAAACAAAGTATATAAAAAACGATTCTCCAAATCCGTTTCATTTTTTGCAGAAATGGCAATTAAATAATCACAATTAGTTAGTTCTACTATTAAGTAACCGCTGCGGAGAAGGCAACGGTGAAAATACTTACGCTCTACAATGTTTACCTCAATAAAGCCCGTAATTATACGCAGGTAAGCTAAGGATAAATAAATGTATCAATACAATTATTAAGATTCTCGGCGTTGCTGATTAAATGTATGAATTTTGGCAACGAGACGTTGCAATGCAACATCTCTACATTGGTTTTGAAATCACGTAAAATCATTTTCATACCTGAATTCAGCAACGCCAGATTCTCTTGTTCGTACTACTGCATTAGCAGCTAACAAAAAACAGGTATGGCTATTGACCCAAGTAAACTTGATGATGCTGAAATGCTTTCACCATTTACTAAAAAGCTTCCTTTGATTCACAACCGAATATCTACATGAGTCATGGGTTTGACGAGGCATTCAAGTCAAAACTTGAGGGCTTGCAATACAAAGCGCTGCTAGGTAGCACTCGCAACACTTCTTCTATTGTAGTCAAGCCAGTTGTTACCTTAGCAATCGCTGCCATCCGAAACGAGAAAAAGTTTGCTTCCTGAACATGGTTATACAGTTGGGAGATATTTCCCTCATAAATCATCTCCCGCATTGCCCGATCGATATTAAGCAACTCTATCAGCGCTTCTCGCCCCAGATAGCCAGAATTAAAACATTTAGCGCAACCTCGACCTTTACGCCATCTAGATGAATTTGCTTGCTCTAGTTTTAAGCCTAACACTTTCAAATCTGCCTCTTTAGGAGTGTAAGGTTCTGTACAATGAGGACAAACTCGGCGCGCTAGACGCTGGGCGACAATTCCTAGTAAGGCATCACTGAGTAGACCAGGGTCAGGACCAATATCTTGCAGACGAGGAATTGCTCCAAAAGCATCATTTGTGTGCAAAGTGGTAAATACTAAGTGTCCAGTCAGCGCTGCTCGTACTGCTGTTTCTGCCGTTTCCGAGTCCCGGATTTCTCCAACCATAATAATGTCTGGGTCTTGACGCATAATTGCGCGTAAGCCCGCTGCAAAAGTCATACCTGCTGCTTCGTGGACCTGGGTTTGAGTGATACAAGGCAAAACGTACTCTACCGGGTCTTCCACTGTTACCACGTTGACGTGTTCCTTGGCGACAGCTTGTAGACTTGTATAAAGAGTGCTGGTTTTACCAGAACCAGTTGGACCTGTGAGGATAATCATCCCTTGGGGCTGGCTCAACCAGGTTTTATAAATAGATAATGTTTCTGGTGTAAATCCCAAATTCTCAATATTAGAAAAAGGGTTTTGCCGAGGCAATAAACGAATTACAGCTTTTTCGCCGTTCATACACGGCAGTGTACTGACTCGCATATCCATACCCAGTCCTGACTCTTCACCAGCAGCATATTTCTCTTCCATCCGTCCATCTTGAGGGCGACGATTGTCAGAAATATCCATGTTAGACATGACTTTAAGGGCAACAATCACCTTACGGCTCAAATCTACAGGTAAGGTAGTAATGTTACGCAAAACACCATCAATGCGATAGCGTACTCTTAAGCCGTCTAGCATTGGTTCTAAATGAATATCGCTGGCGCGGTTGCGTAAAGCTGCGGAAAGTATAGTTTTAATTCTACCGATCTGGTTATCTGCTTTCGAGAGGTACAGCTGTGTCGTTTCACTAATGTCTTCTGGCTCTTGCTCGCCAGTAAGCGGATTTATCAAGGCAGCAAGGTCGTTAATATCTAGGTTTTGGGTATGAAACCAAGCGCAATAACTTTTGTAAGAAATGTGGGTTATTTTGATCTGGCTGCCTGTAAGTTCGGCTAGGTGGGCGATCTCTTGAGGTGATAAAGTAACATGGCTACCCAAATAGTAACAGCCGCGCCACAGTAGTAAGGGAATTGCTGGAGGTAAAAAACTCTTGTCAGCAAAATGCCGTAAAAATCTACTACTGACTTCCCGGTCAAGCAGGAATTGGTTGACCGTTCCTTGCTCGTCTACCAAGAAGTTGAGTGCTTCTTCACAACTTATTTTTTGGCTTTTCAATTGTTGCCAAGTGGAGGAAATGGTAAGAGAGGTTTGCATAATTATAGAACTAGGAAAGATGTATTAATAAAGTTAGAAAATCTGGTCGCAACCTACTAGTTGGCGCAGGTAATTAAAGCAATTAAAAATTTATATTTTTTGTTTTAGTTGTTAAATAACCGAGACATTTATTCTTTTATGCAAATAACTCCTGTAAATAATTGATTGATTTAATTAACGATCGTTTCTCGATAACTTTACATAACCAAGCTATAAGATAAAGTTAATACTTTTCTCCTATTAATCCAAGCGAAATTCTACTGATAACTGCGTTGACTTTAAATTAATGTCTAGTCTTGGTTACGTATATGCACTGGCTCTATTACAAACAGGAGTCACGAAGTTGAACTGAAAACAAAACGAGGAGCAAACAAATTAGCATAAACGGCATGACGAATGAGCGCCAATTTAACCTCACCTCACCATACCTAACTCACTCCAACCACGAACCAATGCAATTCTAGGCCCAAGAACGCACGAATGGCTAAACTGACAACTTGCACTCTTTCTCTTTAGAAGTGAGAGAAAAATGTATATAAATAATGTATGCTCCGCATATTTATGTCTGCTGACCTATCTCAAGCCCAAGCTCTAGTTTCAGGACTACAAAAACTGATGCCTAGTGTATATCAGCAAGATAGCCTGCAAGCAATACTAGGATTGTTTTTAGAAGGGCAAGGAAGTCCCCTGCCAGAACGCTGTAAAACCAAGTCAGCCAGTGCCTTGAGTCGGTTTTTAAATGATTATAAGTAGCCGACGCGGCAGCTAATTAGGAAAGTGAGAAAGGTTGCACTTCAGCAAATTCTATCCCAGCCGCGAGTAGGACGTAGACCGACACTACAGGTAGTAATTGATCTAACTACTCTGGAGAAAGCAGGCAAGTTCAAAGAGTTTAAACACTTGGTCCGAGTCTACAACGGCAAACGCGGTTTTCATGTTGTAATGCTCTACCTGGTAGTGGGGCAATGGCGAGTACCTTGGAGTTTTCAGGTCTACCGAGGTAAAGGTACTCCTACTCCTACTCAACTAGGATTGCGCCTTGTGCAACGACTGCCAAAAATTCTGACGCAACACTTCAAAGTTTTAGTTCTAGGCGACACTGCTTTTGGCACTAATGAATTTGTCACTAAAATCCGTCAACTCAAACACCATGCACTTGTAGGAGTTTGTAATATCCGCAAGCTGGCTGATGGGCGCAGCATAGCACAACTGCACAAACAAGGTCAGCAGGTGCGACTGCGTGGGTTAAAATTTATGGTCTGTTTATCCTGGTAATACCTCAAGCGTAAAGAAGGGCAAATTGGAAAAACGCTACATTCTCTGCACTAAAGTTCTTAAAGGCAGCACTATGACTTGGTGGGGTCGTCGCCGTTGGGCAATTGAGGGATTTTTCAAAACAGCAAAGCACCGATTTGGTCTTCATCGCTTTGGTCAACAAACCTTGTTAGGGGTGTATAGGTGGTTAGTTTTATCCTTAACTGCTTATTTGCTAGCCCATTGGGTCTACTTTCATGCTCCCAGTAGCTTCTTACCTGATTGGGGCGAGGCTGCACAGTTAGCTCTTGAACTCTTGCTTCCATTGATGGCGTTATTACCCATGCTTGCAGAAATTCAACGCCTACGACCTTTAGCCAAGCATCATGGAATAGACGTTAATGTTACTTGGTGCAAGATGTGAGTTAAGGTGAGTACTGACCTCGACAAACCCACTACCTAGCTTTGTCATGTGGGGATGTTAGAACTTGATATTAAATGGGAATACTAAGTATAGTCAAACCGCTTAATAGCTAAAGCCTAGAAATAGTCGTGACTACAGCAGTTTGAAGTGATGAATCTAACTGACTACAGTAATCATTTATACGCTAAATTGCTAGATAAACTAATGGAAAATGAAAAATTAGTGAAGTTACAGAGTTTATGTCAGCACGAAGTAACGTTTGAGCAGTTGAAGCAGCTTTTGGGTACAAAATCTAGCTATTCACAGCATGAAAAAGACAAGGCAAACGCCCTGTATGAATACCAATTAGAGAAGCAGAAAGCTTTAGCCAAAGCCATCAATCATATTCGACGAGAACTCCTAGACCTAGATGCTATTTTCCGGACAACTACCAAGGAAGTCTGCCAATTACTAGAAGCTGACCGAGTCGCTGTCTATCGCTTCACACCTAACTGGGATGGTCACTTTGTGGCTGAATTTGTCACCCCTGGTTGGGTAAAACTGGTGGGACAAGAGGTTACGAAGCTTTGGGAAGATACCTATTTACAAGAAACTCAAGGGGGTCGCTACCGCAACAATGAAACGTTTACAGTTGATGATATTTACAAAGTCGGTCATCGTCCTTGTCACATTGAACTTTTAGAGCAATTTCAGGCTAGGGCTTATATTATTGTTCCAATTCTGATTAGCGATCGGCTCTGGGGTTTGCTAGCAGCCTATCAAAACTCTGAACCTCGTCACTGGCAAGCAGCAGAGGTGAACTTAATAGTTCAGATTGGCGAACAATTTGGTGTAGCAGTCCAACAAGCAGAACTCCTGAACGCAATGCAGGCGGAAGTCACCGAGCGCCAGCGAACAGAGACAGCATTACGGCAAACAGAACATAAATACCGTAGCATTTTTGAGAATGCCGCTGAAGGCATTTTCCAGACTACTGTTGATGGACATTACCTCAATGCTAATCCTGCTTTGGCAGAAATCTTTGGCTATGCCTCGCCAGAGAAACTAATTGATACCAAGTTGCGTTCTAAAAAATCATCCTTAATTCAGGAAAAGTGGCTATACCCCAGGAACCCTGCTGCTATGTCGGAGCGCAACTTAGTATGAGAATCTCACTGACATAGGACATCAACTTTATATCGATCCTAACCGTCGTACAGAGTTTGTGCGCTTAATGCAGAAGGACAAATTCGTATCGGAGTTTGAGTCTCAGGTCTATCGCCAAGATGGCAGGATAGTTTGGATTTGTGAGAATGCTAGGGGTGTTTATGACACTAAAGATATCCTGCTGTACTACGAAGGGTTTGTCGAAGATATCACAAAACGCAAGCAGGCAGAAGCAGATATTCGTAACGCTCTGGAGAAAGAAAAAGAACTAAATGAACTTAAAGTCCATTTTATCACGATGACCTCCCACGAGTTCCGCACCCCCTTAGCTACTATCTTATCTTCTACCGATTTACTCCAAAAGTACAGCCACAAGCTGCGTGAGGACCAAAAATTCACCCATCTCAAGCAAATTCAAACCACTGTCAAAAACATGACTCTGCTTTTGAACGATCTGCTGTTAGTTGGCAAAGCCGCAGCAGGAAAACTCCAGTTCGAGCCAGCAGCGCTGGATTTGCTCTCTTTCTGTCAAGCCCTAATTGAAGAATTAAAACTTGTTGCTGACAGCTATACCATCGCCTTTGTAAACCAGTGTAACTGTACCACTGCTTTTATGGATGAAAAATTGCTGCGACATATTCTGAGCAATTTGCTCTCAAATGCGATCAAATATTCACCCCAAGGTAGCACTGTCCATTTTGAGCTTAATTGCCAACCGAGGGAAGTTATTTTCCATATCCGAGACGAAGGTATCGGTATTCCCACCGTAGACCAAGCCCAAACATTTGAGGCGTTCCATAGAGCCAGCAATGTCGGCACAATATCGGGTACAGGACTAGGGCTAGCCATTGTCAAAAACTCTGTAGACCTACATGGTGGCACTATCATCGTTGCTAGTGAGGCTGGGGTTGGTACAACGTTTAGAGTCACGATTCCATTGCATAACCAGATGACAACAGATGATTAAAATTCTAGTGATTGAAGACGAGGTACTACTGCGCGCTAACACTGTCCAAATCCTCGAATTTGAAGATTTCCATGCTATTTCCGCAGAAGACGGTTTTGTGGGCATACAGTTGGCGCAGGAACAAATACCTGATTTAATCCTTTGCGATGTGATGATGCCGAAACTCAATGGTTACGGTGTACTGCTCGCGTTGCGCCAAAATCCAGCTACCGCAGGAATTCCTTTCATTTTTGCTACGGCTAAAGCTAGCAACGCCGATCTAAGCCAAGGGATGGAACTGGGAGCCGATGGTTTTCTCACTAAGCCTTTTACCTCAGATGAACTGTTGGCTGCGATCTCTACCCATTTAAAAAAATAGGTAGTCATTACTGATGCGTTCATTAAAGATGGGGTGACAAAAATAAGATAACCCAGGTCAGCTGTGCGTTGCAGCCTAGTAGTGTGAGTGGAGAAACAGTGAGGGCAATTCATGAAATCTTGCTGGATAAAAAGTTGAGGTCAGTACTTACCCAGCATCTCAAAAGGGTAATTCCTATCCTCGAGCTGGGTAGCTAACTCTGCCATTTTCTAATGTCTTCATTTGCCAGTAGAAGTAGAAGCCGCGATCGCTATAAGCCAATTATTGGGAATACTAATTAGTGAAACTGAGCAAGCTCGCCTCTCTATTGGGCAAAACCACAAAAATTATAGTTTAGTAAGATTGAAAATAAGACAATGAAAGCTCCATTGCCTGATAACGAAGCTTCCAGGCTCGATACACTGTATCAATACGAAATTCTTGACACCCCTGCCGAAGAAGTCTTTGACGATCTTACCCGCCTAGCTGCACAGATTTGTGGGACTCCAATTGCGCTAGTTAGTTTAATTGACAGTGACCGACAATGGTTTAAGTCAAAGGTGGGCTTAGAAGCTTCACAAACTCCCAGAGATGTTGCCTTCTGCGCCCATGTTATTCTACAGCCTGACCTATTTGTGGTTCAGGACGCTGTCCAAGATGCTCGGTTTGCCAATAATCCTTTGGTTACTGAAGACCCTAACATCCGATTTTATGCTGGTGCGCCTTTAAATACTACAGCAGGGGTTGCTTTAGGAACCTTGTGTACGCTTGATTATGTGCCGCGAAATTTGAGTTGCGAACAGAAAGAAGCTTTACAAATTTTGGCTCGCCAGGTAATGACGCAAATGGAGTTACGTCGTAACTTAGCCATTTTGGAGAAGGTCAATACTCAAAGTAAGCAGTCAGAGCAAGCATTAAGAGAAAGCGAAGAACGCTATCGCCGTCTAGTAGAGCTTTCACCTGAAGCGATCGTTGTTTGCAGCGAAGAAAAATTTATTTATATAAATACTAGTGGTGTAAGACTTCTTGGTGCAACTAATGCAGAAGAGATTATCGGCAAACCTCTACTAAATTTTATTCCTCCAGGCTCTCAAGACATCATTAAGGCAAAAATTTGGCAAACTCAAGAACAAGGACAGCAGACAGAACTTATTGAAGGCAAGTTCATTCAGGTTAATAGTCAAATTATAGATATTGAGCTAAGAGGAATACCAATTGTCTATCAAGGTAAACCAGCGATGCAGATTGTGTTTAGGGATATCACCGAACGCAAGCGAACCGAAGAGCGGCTGCGGCTGCTTGAGTCGGTAGTTACTAACGCCAACGATGCAGTGCTGATCGCTGAAGCTGAACCTATTAATGAACCAGGACAGCGAATTATTTACGTGAATGAAGCCTTTTCTCGGATGACTGGCTATAGCCTAGATGAAGTGCGGGGTTTTACCCCGCGCATCTTGCAGGGAGCAAAGACTGATCGAGCAACCCTCAATCAAATTCATGCTGCACTTGATAGGTGGCAACCTGTTCGTGCAGAGATTGTTAACTACACTAAAGATGGCTCCCAGTTTTGGGTAGAGCTAAACATTGCACCAGTAGCCGATGAAACAGGCTACTTTACCCACTGGATATCGATACAGCGCAATATTACAGAACGCAAACAGCATGAGGAAGCACTACGACAAAGCGAGCAGCGCTTTCGCTTTTTAGCAGAAGCAGTTCCCCAGCAAGTATGGACGGCGCAGCCAGATGGGGGACTAGATTATGTCAGTCAGAGCGCTCTAGATTACTTCGCCTGCACGTCTGATCAAGCTCTCGGTTGGGGATGGCAGCACTTTGTGCATCCCGACGATCTACCACGGTGTTTTGAGAATTGGAGTAAGGCTTTAGAAATGGGCAAACTCTACGAAGTTGAATTTCGCCTTAAGAATGCGGCGGACGGAGTCTATCGCTGGCACTTGGGACGGGCATTGCCCATGCAAGATGACCAGGGGCAGATCGTCAATTGGTTTGGGACTAATACAGACATCGACGATTACAAGCGGACGGAAGAGGTACTACGGTTAAATGACCGGGCTATGGCAGCAAGCAGTAATGGCATTATAATTACTGCTGCTGGTCAACCTGGACATCCCATTATCTACTGCAATCCTGCATTTGAGAAAATGACAGGCTATCACCGAGACGAAATTTTGGGACACAATTGCCGCTTTTTACAAGGCCCTGAAACTGACCCTGTGGTGCGAGCGCAAATTCGTCATGCCCTAATGCAGGAGCAAGAATGTCGGGTTTTATTAAAGAATTATCGCAAGGATAGGACTTGTTTTTGGAATGAACTAGCAATTTCGCCTGTAAAAGATGCAAACGGTCAGCTAACTCACTTTATCGGGGTGCAAACAGATGTAACCGAGCGCAAGCAAGCAGAAGAAGCGCTGTTGCGAGTAAAAGTGGCGGAAGCAGCCAAACAAGTATTAGAAAGAGAAATTATTGAGCGCAAGCAGGTAGAAGAAGCGTTGCGCGTAAGCGAGAAACGTCTGCGAAAACAGAATGGTGTACTTGTGGAACTGGCAAGACGCGAAACCCTAAATTTTGGAGATATTAATGCTGCTTTAAAAGAAATAACGAAAGCTGCTGCCTTTACCCTTGACGTTGAACGGGTCAGCGTATGGTTATATAACGACGAGCGCTCGAAGATTTACTGCCTCAATCTATATCAACAGAGTATAGATAGTTATACCAAAGGTATTGAGTTGTCGGCGGTAGATTATCCCGCCTATTTTCAGGCATTACAAGTTGAGCGGACTATTGCAGCGCACGATGCCCAAATTGATTCTAGAACCAAAGAATTTTCCGAGTTCTATCTGTCTGCGCTCGGCATTACATCCATGCTAGATGCACCAATTTGGCTAGGTGGTCGGATGGTAGGAGTTGTATGCCACGAGCATATAGGATCTACCCGCCAATGGGCGTTAGAAGAACAAAATTTTGCTGGCTCTATCGCGGACTTAGTTGCTCTGGCAATGGAAGTGTGCGATCGCAAGCGAACTGAGGAGGCACTGCGAGAGAGCCAACGAAGACTAGCTACCTTAATTGATTCGTTGCCAGGTATTGTCTTCTCTTGTAACAATGACTCTCAGTGGTCGATGAATTACCTAAGTGAAGGCTGCTTCGCTCTCACAGAATATACAAGTGAAGAACTTGTTGGCAGTGGTAGGGGTTCTTACAACACCATTATTCATGCTGAAGATTTAGCTGAAGTTGACAAGGTAATTGAGACAGCGCTCGCCAAAAAACAACCTTACGTAATGGAATATAGGATTTACACTAAATCTGGTCAGGAAAAGTGGTTATGGGAAAAAGGCAATGGAGTATTTAATAGCAAAGGGGAAGTAATTAGTCTCGAAGGCTTTATTACCGACATTACCAAACGCAAGCAGGCAGAAGAAGAAATTTGTAGTGCTTTGGAGAAGGAAAAAGAACTAGGAGAACTCAAATCCCGCTTTGTGACTATGACTTCTCATGAATTTCGCACGCCCTTAAGCACAATCTTGTCTTCTGCTGAGATCCTACAACGTTACCACCATAAATTGACGGAGGAAAAAAAACTCCATCACTTGGGGTGCATTCAAGCAACCGTCAAAAATATGACCCAGCTATTAAATGATGTCCTGTTAATCGGTAAAGCCGAAGCGGGCAAACTAGAGTGTAAGCCCATACCAATGGCTCTTGTACAGTTTTGTCGTGACTTGGTAGAAGAGATGCAAATTACTGCTAATACCCACACAATATCCTTTTGCCAACAAGGAGAATGCACAACGGCTTCTATAGATGAAAAACTGCTACGACATATCCTGAGTAATCTACTATCGAATGCTATTAAATATTCACCCTCTGGCAGCATTGTTAATTTTGACCTGATTTGCAAACAACAACAACAAGCAATTTTTCGCGTCCAAGATCGGGGCATTGGTATTCCCACTGCCGACCAAGCCAATTTATTTGATTTCTTTCATCGAGCTACCAACGTTGGCACTATTTCAGGGACAGGCTTAGGATTAGCGATAGTCAAAAAATCTGTGGACTTGCATGGTGGCAAGATTGGGATTGAGAGCCAAGTTGAAGTTGGTACTATTGTTACCGTCATTATTCCCTTACAGAACTAAAGAGCAATAAATGAAAAAGATTCTTGTGATTGAAGACGAAGAACTACTAAGGACTAATATCGTACAAATTCTCGAATTTGAGGGTTTTGTTATTATTGAAGCTAACAATGGTTTTCTCGGAATTAAGTTGGCTCAAGAACATCTGCCCGACTTAATACTTTGCGATATAATGATGCCGGAAGTCGATGGATATGGCGTACTAGGTGCGTTAAGTCAAAACCCAATTACCGCAAATATCCCCTTCATTTTTACTACCGCTAAAGCAAGCAAAGCTGACCTCCGTCAAGGAATGAATTTGGGAGCAGATGATTATCTCATTAAGCCTATTACCGCAGACGAACTCCTAAGTGCGATCTCTTCTCGCCTTAAAAAACAAGAAACTTTCTCCCAAAGTTATGTTGCTGAACTTAAGCAGGTTGAAGAACAACTGCATCATCTAATCCACTACGACAGTTTAACAAATCTACCTAACCAATTTTTGTTACGAGAGCGGCTCAATCAATTAATAATTCAAGCTGATTATGAAGATAGCCTACTACCAATTTTTCTACTTAAATTAGATCGATTCAACCAGATTAGTAGTACTTTAGGACATTTAGTTGGAGATTTGTTACTTAAAGCTGTAGCGCAGAGGTTAATAACCTGTCTTGGCGAAAATCAAACTGTAGCTCGGTTCCAAGTAGACCAATTTGCAATCCTATTGGAACCTGTTAAGAAAAAACAAGAAATAGCTAATGTAGCGCAAACTATCCTACACAGTTTATCTCAGCCTTTTCTCCTAGAAGAGCAGGAAGTTTTTATCACCGCTAATATTGGCATTGCTCTCTATCCTTTTGATAGTAAAGATACAAACACTCTGATTAAATATGCCAACATAGCTAGTGATTTTGCTAGAAAGCAAACATCAAATAGCTATCAATTTTACAATAAGGTAGTTAACACAGCTTGTGCAAATAAATTCCTATTAGATAGCAAATTACATTATGCCTTAGAACGAAAAGAACTTCAACTTTACTACCAGCCCCAAGTCGAGATACAAACAGGAAAAATTGTTGGCGCGGAAGCGTTGTTACGCTGGCATCATCCAGAAATAGGTGTAATTTCCCCAGTAGATTTTATTCCTATAGCAGAAGAAAATGGCTTGATAATTCCTATTACTGAATGGGTATTAATGACTGCCTGTAAGCAAAATAAACTTTGGCAACTAGCAGATTTTCCACCTTTACGAATAGCAGTAAACTTATCAGGTCATTACTTTAGTCAACCAAATTTTAGCAAAAGACTAGTTAATATTCTAGAAAAAGTTGGTCTGGAACCTAAATATTTAGAATTAGAGCTTACTGAGAGCATTCTCATTAAAGATACAGACTCTGTAAATGTAATATTGAAGGAAATGCAATCCCTAGGAATTCAAATAGCAATTGACGATTTTGGTACTGGGTATTCGTCTTTAAGCTATTTAAAGAAATTTTCCCTAAACACGCTGAAGATAGATCGTTGCTTTGTTAACGGTATTGTAGACGATGAAAAGACCGCAGCACTTGCTACAGCAATTATTCAAATAGCCCATAGTATGAGCCTAAAAACAGTGGCTGAAGGTGTAGAAACCGAGGCTGAACTTTCTTTACTTAGACACCAGGGGTGTGATGAGATTCAAGGCTACCTATTTAGTCGTCCATTACCAGTAACAGAATTTACAAAATTGCTTGCTGTAGGTAGAACTCTATAATCTTCTTCCATCACACCAGAACGAGAAAGCTTATCGCTCATAAATAAAACCAATCAAAATTATATTTAACAGGAGTTTATATATTTTTTTTGCTAAATGAAGTAGTTTTATAGTCCAAACCGGGAACAATTTGCTCAATACCTTAAATAAAATATTTATATGAAAACTGTGATAAAAAATGACCAACAAATTCAACATCTCCTAGTGATTGAAGATAAACAAGGAAAACGTGTCATTAAGCTAGAAGATAGTACCTGTTCAATTGGTCGCGATTCAACAAATGCTATTGTGCTGCACTCTAAACTAGTTTCTCGCCAGCATGCTATCTTACTACGAATTGCAATTCCTGAAACTGCTAGCTACTTGTTTCGGCTGATTGATGGTAACTTACAGGGAGACCGAAGTACTAATGGCATCATCATTAATGACCAACGGTGCTTTTCCCATGACCTCAAACACGGTGATGTGGTTGTATTTGGCGGGGATGTTAAGGCAATTTACTATGCTAGCTCTAATCTTTCAGATATAGAACTTGTGACCTCAAGTAAGGCTGATGAGCTTTCAGATTTTTTATCTAACTTAAACGACCCTTTTCAAACTCTAGTTGGAAAAGATATTGAATTTGAAAATTCAATTGAATCAGCACTTGTTCGGTTAGCTTCCTTTCCTGAATTATTATCCAATCCAATTATTGAGATTACTCTAAATGGCACAATTACTTATCTTAATCCAGCAGCCATCACGCAATTTCCAAGTCTAAGGGAAGCACAATTACAACACCCAATCCTAGCCGAGTTACTTGCAGAAGTTCAAAGCCGTAAGGAAAAAACTTTTATTCGTGAGGTTAAATATACTGAACGAGTTTTTGAACAATCCATACACTACATTGCTGAGAGCGATTTAATCCGAAGTTATGTTGTAGATATTACTGAGCGTAAGCAAATGGAAGCAGCACTAAAACAAGTTCATGACGAGCTAGAAAGCAGAGTAGCACAACGTACCGCCCAGTTAAACAAGGTTAATGAGCAATTGCGAAATGAAATCGTCGAGCGTCAACGAGTGGAGCAGGCGCTAAGAGCAAGCGAACAGCAACTACAAGCAATATTAGATAACTCTACAGCGCTAATTTACGTTAAAAATACTCAGGGTCAATACATTCTAGTTAATAAGTGGTATGAAACAGTTTTTCAGATTAGTAAAGAGGAGATAAAAGGTAAGACTGACTACGATCTATTCCCAAAAGAGATGGCAGAAATATATCAAGCCAACGACCAAAGAGTCTTTGAAGCTCAAGCTGCTTTAGAGTGGGAAGAGATTTTTAGTCAAGATGACGTTCTTCATACATACTTATCAATTAAGTTTCCACTTTATGACTTTTGTGGGAATATCTACGCGATTTGTGGGATTTCTACTGATATTACTAAACGCAAGCGAGCAGAAGAAAGTATTTTAAAAGCTTTAGAGAAAGAAAAGGAACTAGGCGAACTTAAATCTCGATTCGTTACTATGGCATCTCACGAGTTTCGTACTCCTTTAGCTACAATTTTATCTTCTACAGATATTCTTAAACGTTACAATCACAAATTGAGTGAGGAGAAAAAGATTGAACATTTCCAGCGTATTCAATCATCGGTCAAACACACAACAGGTTTATTAAATGACGTACTGTTAATTGGCAAAGCAGAAACAGGCAACTTAGAGTTTCAACCAACACCACTTGAACTTATAAAATTCTGTCGCGACTTAATAGAGGAAATTCAATTTAATACGAACTCTCACATGATTACCTTTTGCACTCAAGAGCAATTTATTAATGCTTGCTTAGATAAGAAGTTACTACGGCAAATTTTTAGTAATTTACTGTCAAACGCTATTAAGTATTCGACTCAAGGCGGTGCTATCCAATTTGATTTAATTTGCGAACCAGGCAAAGCTGTTTTTCGCATTCAAGATGAAGGTATTGGAATTCCTATAGCAGACCAAACCAAATTGTTCGACCCTTTTCATAGAGCCAGCAATGTTGGCAATATTTCTGGTACAGGACTGGGACTTGCCATTGTTAAAAACTCTGTAGACCTACACGGTGGCACTATCATCGTTGCTAGTGAAGCTGGAGTTGGCACAACGTTTAGAGTCACGATCCCATGCCACTATTGGTAGCCACTATGTTTGGTTAAGTAAGCTAATAGACATTTAATTTGCAATAACTTTGTCACCTTTATTTTGGATACTTCTGTGCCAGTTAATTACTAGCTCTCCCTCATTGAGCAATCTCTCTAGGATTTCTTGAAGTTGGTTGACGGAC
>NZ_JBYCCV010000085.1:0-15786 GCF_057473825.1 Aliterella sp. E5.1 | reverse complement strand
GCAAGTCTTGCCAGTTACAACCATTTTTCAGTTGATAAAAGATGCCATCCAAGATTTCGCGCTTGCTCCAGTTAGAAGGTCTTGTTTGCTTCTTCGGCGGTAGGATCTTAGGTAGTAAAGGTTCTATTATTTTCCACTCTTCGTCGGTGAGGCTGCTCTGGTACGGCATGGCATCTGCATTATGTTTTTGCCTTAACGTTACTTCCTTCCAGGGAAAGATGTCAAATGGGTTCTATAGCGATCGCACGTAATTAACCACAAAGCTTGTTAAGCTGCGAAGTCTTAGCTATTATTTTTGTGATGCGATCGCGCTTGATAATTTACGGCTAGTTTACATCCTTTTCAGCAACTCATCATACTCATCATGTGCGCCAATCCAGTACCAGTAAATGCGATCAGACTCCAGCAAACCTAGAACACGATAGTTAAGACTGATACGAGCAGAGTAGATCGGCTGTCTTTGACTGACTCGTTTAAATTGAAGACTAGAGTGATAAGGATCTTCAATCCAGAGCGCATAGGCTTTAGCAGCCTGCTCCTGAACCGATGCCGGAAGTAGCGCAAGTTGTTTGCGAAATGTTTTGGTTCCACTCGATTCCATTTTTAAGAAGGGAAAACAGAATCAATTGGAACTGTTTCACCACTTGCGATCTCGTGTCGAACCATTGCCGCCATTCGATCCCACTGATCGTCGGTCGTCGCTGCAAAACGAGTTTCCCATTTTTGATCGTCTTGCAATTCTTCTAAAATCAGAGTTGCGATCGCATCTTGCCGATCGGCGGGAAGTTTTTCAATTTGAGAAATCGCTTGTTGAAGCAGTTCAGTCATAACTTAGTAGCAGTATTTGCTGCAATTTCCTACGACTTCCTAATTTTACCTGTAGTTTTTAGTATGTTTGCAAGAGGCGTGATCGTATTTTCATCCACTTTATCTAGTATCTTTGCAAGAGGCGCGATCGCATATAATCAACCACTAATTTATTAAAGTGCGAACGCTTAACTATTATTTTTGTAATGCGATCGCCAGTAATTTCAACTATTTTGCTTGCGGAATTCGGTTGTCAACATTCCAGCAAAACCCCAATTTTCTGGTTCGACTTCATCAATTATGATGTGAGTGTGTTCAGGCTTTTTGCCAAGAACTTTCACCAATGTTTGTGTCATTTCTTCAATAATCTGTTTCTTCTGCTCTGCGGTCACGCCGTCTTTCGTGATGCGGACATTGACGTATGGCATAAACACCTCTCGAATCTGATGACAATTTGATTTTAGCCGATTGCGCTTTGCTGTTCTAATTCTGTATATTCACCATTTAGAGGCACATTACAGGAATTTTTACGAAGTTTACTAGATAATATACGCCCGATCGTACTCCACACCTTAACCACCGCTTAAACGCACTTGGTCAAAAGCATATTTATCTTTGACAGATTCGTTAAAGTATTGTCCGGCGGATGTTGCAGTTTCTAAGCCTTGGGCAATATTAGCTGGAACACCTTGATACTTGTAGATGCTGCCATTATTGAATTTAATAGTTAATATTTGCGTTGCAACGTCGTAATTATGTTCTTTAACAAAGCTGCTGGAACTTTTTAACAACGGAAAAGCGATCGCATCTCGAATACTGGCACAATCTGTTAATACCATTACTAAGCGATCTATTCCAATTCCCAACCCTCCTGTAGGTGGCATTCCATACTCTAAGGCGGTTAAAAAGTCTTCGTCTACTCCGTGCGCTTCTAAGTCTCCCTCGGCTTTGCGCTCTGCTTGTGCTTCTAAGCGTTGACGTTGTTCGATGGGGTCGGTAAGCTCAGAAAAACTATTGGCTGTCTCTCTACCAACTATAAATAACTCAAAACGCTCTACTAAGCCAGGTTGCGAACGATGGGGTTTAGCTAAGGGTGAAATTTCCACCGGATAATCCATGATGAATATAGGTTGGATTAAAGTTGTCTCAACCTTTTCCTCAAATACTGCGTTTAGCAAGCGTCCAATCGAATTTATTTCCGGCGCTACGGTAATTCCTGCTTTTTCTGTAGCGGCTTTTGCTTCAGCGAAGGAGGAAAAAGCATTAAAATCTATGCCTGTGGCATCCTGTACTACTTGGTGCATGGTGACTCTGCGCCAAGGCAAACTAAAGTCAATTTCTTGCCCTTGATAGTTGATTTGCAACGTACCTAATACTTCTTCGGTGACACTTGTGATCGCATTTTCCGTTAGCGCCATCATATCAAAGTAGTCTGCGTAAGCTTGATATAGCTCGATGGTTGTAAATTCAGGATTATGTCGGGTGGAAATGCCTTCGTTGCGAAAAACTCGCCCTAATTCAAAGACTTTTTCAAAACCACCGACAATTAGCCGTTTTAAATGCAACTCTGTAGCAATTCGTAAATACAACTCCATTTCTAGAGTGTTGTGATAGGTAGTAAACGGACGCGCATCCGCTCCCCCAGCTTCCGATTGTAATACGGGGGTTTCAATTTCAATAAAGCCCAGTTTGTCTAAATACCGCCGCAATGCTGCTGTTATTTGCGCGCGACGGCGAAAAGTTTGTCTTACTTGCGGGTTGACAATTAAATCTACATACCGTTGGCGATAGCGCTTTTCTGTATCAGTTAATCCGTGCCATTTGTCGGGTAACGGTAAAAGCGACTTTGTTAGTACAGTATATTGATTGACATAAACCGACAATTCACCTTTTTCGGTGCGCTTAATTGTGCCTTTAACGCCGATAATATCCCCTACATCCGTTAGCTGCTTGATGTGGTTAAAAGCATCAGAATCTATATCTGCCATGCTTTGGGAGATGCGATTTTTGTCTAGATATAGCTGAATCGTCCCAGTTTCATCTTGCAAGGCAAAAAAAGCCAACTTACCAAAAACTCTCCGCGCCATTATTCTACCCGCGATCGCCACAATAACCTCTACTTCCTCACCACTTGCCAAGTCTGCATAGGTTTGTTGGAGTTGCGCCGCGTGATGGGTTGATTCCCAACTATAAGCATAAGGATTTATCCCCGCCTGTTGGAGTTGGGCGACTTTTTCTAGTCTAGCGGCACGAAGTTCATCTAGATTTGAGCTACTTTGGGGTTGGGTTTGGTCGGAAGACATAGTTGATAAGTTGTTAAATCTAGATAATTAGTTTGTTTATTAGTCAGGCTGCGACTTTTTAATTTCTTCAATTTCGGCTTGCAAGTCTTCAATTTCTTTGCGTAGCACGTCTACTTGGTCATTTGTGGCAGTTGATTCTACATTAACAGCAGATGCCCTTTGATAATTTCCCTGACGTATTTGCTGATACTCGGATGAATTTGCCCATTCTTGAATAAAAGTTAAACGTTCGACCGTAAAAGGGTGCGTCATAAATACACCTTGAGAGAAATTATTATAAAGGATAAATTTGTATACTTGGTTCAAACTATCGCTATCTAAGTTTTGATATTTTTCTGATTGACGCGCAAATTCATCTAAATTGCATTCGTTTGCATACTTGTTACTACCACCCGCCAGCCTCATCATGCTATTCATGACGGGGTTTAGATCGTCCATTACCAATAAAGCGGCTCTATCGGCGGATAACTCAGCTTTGCGCTGCCATTCGTGAAAGGCATAGATTAAGCCTGTACCGAGCAGATTACCTAAACCAAAAGTTCGTTGACCAATAAAAGAGGCGGTAGTAATTGCCCAAATTGCCATTTGAATTAGCAGGGTATGACCGCATTTGAGATGACCTAATTCGTGGGCGATAACGGTTTTAAGTTCAGATTCGCTCAGTAAATCCAATAATCCGGTATTCAAAACTACATAAGGGTACTCTTGACCAAGAGCGTAAGCGTTGACTAAAGGAGCTTGAGAAACAAATAAATTTGGCTCCGGGGAAATATCTAAGTCTCTCACGCACTCGCGAAACATTTGGTAAACGGTAGAATATTGGCGCGGTCCTACTTGAATGCTATTGCCCATATGATAGACAAATTGCGGACGTTCGTAGACAAGTTCAACAAATTTACTAGCAATTAGATCGAATCCGGGCAAACTGCGTAAACTTTGCTCAGCTTGACGGTCGAGGGGATGGCGAAAAGCTTCGCTAGAAATTCCGGTATACGTTGGCATAGGGATGGGAGATAAATCTCATTTCTGTTTTGTCTTTCATACAATAATAGAACTGGCAGCGCTAGTAACTGCTACTACTCATTGTTTATGAGATGGGATTTGTGATTGAAGCTGAAGTACATTATTCATTGCACAACTTTTTGCGATCGCAAAGCGAACCTTCTTGGTCGCATCATTTAACGATGGCGCGGCTAGTAGCTAGAGCTTTGCGCGTCGGACGCAGTGCTTTGATGCAAGTAGGCGCAGCTAGTGGCTATCAAGGGCGCTATCGTCTTAGTTACCTTGCCCCAGCCTTGATGTGGCATCAGCCTGTGGTGGTGGTGGCAACTGAAAAAGTACAGCAGCGCATCAAAGAAGTAGAAATTCCTAGATTGCAAGAGTGGTTAGGAGCAAATAAAGCTATCCGTACAGGCGAGTTTTTTCCAGAGGATAATTTTCAAGGTTTATTTCTGACATCCCCCTCAAATTGGCTGGCAGCGCAGTTAGAACAAACGCGATCGCATTTTCCTGCTGGCATTCCGACAATTATTGATGGAGTGGACGATCTTGAAGACTGGGTTCGCCAACAACTAACTCTTAGCATTGACTCTCAAAATTGGGATGCACTAATACTAGATTGTCCTTGGCAAAGCGAAGCAATCCGCACAGCCAGAGTGCAAATTGCTAAAGCAATCTTTCAGCGTCCCTTAAACCCTTACGAATGCTACTTAATTTCTCCTGTCGAACGAGAGCTTTTAGTTAATTTGTATGCAAGCTTAGAAAGTTATACTTTGCCCCCAGTTTGGCAAAAATTTGGACAAAGTTTGCAAGCAAGTCATCAATTACTTTACGCTCGTGTGGTGCGATCTTTGGGGTTATTTTCCTTGCACTCAGCCCCGGTACAAGTAGCTGAAAGTCTTGCCCCCATTTGGTCTAAGCAACCAGTGGTTTTAGTTGGTAGGGCGATAGAACAAGAAGCTAATGCGCCAATTTTCCGGCAATCGGTGGGCTTACCAGACTTAACTTGTTTGAAGTTTTCTGACGAGCGCCAAACAAATTTAATTCAACTATACTTGCCCGACCGCCTACCTTTACCCAATACCCCCGAATACCAAAGCGCACTCATGGATAAACTCCACTCGCTGCTAAGTTTGAGGGCGACAAGTTTGGGACTTACTGTAATTTTGGTGGGGGATGTGCCGCTAAAAGCTCAAGTTGGGACAATTTTGGCGGCGGAATTTGGTTCGCGGGTACAGGTTGAAAAAACTTGTTTGGATGACAACGGCATTTTGGTAAGTGGTTGGGAATTTTGGCGACAGCATCAAGAAGTTTTACCCGCGCCGCAGTTGCTAGTCGTTTCTACTTTACCTTTGCCATCGTTAGAAAATCCCTTAGTGGCGGGTAGAGTAGATTATTACAGGCAGGCGCATTTGGATTGGTTTCGCTTGTATTTATTACCCAAAGCTTTAACCCAATTGACTAGAGCGATCGCACCCATGAGGGAAAATCAAGGAGTAGTGGCATTATTAGATAGTCGTATCCTCCATCGCAGTTATGGTTCTCAGGTACTAGCAGCACTCAATCCGGCGGCGAGAATAAATTATTTAGACTCTAGTTTTTTTAGCCCAATTGAATCATGACGACCAATACTTGGACTCGCAACCACGTCTTGTCTCTGGCGGATTTTACTAGCGACGAATACAATACAGTGTTGCAAACCGCCGCAAGTTTTAGTGAAGTGCTATCGCGCCGCACCAAAAAAGTCCCGACGTTGCAAGGACAAGTCGTTGCCAACTTATTTTTTGAATCTTCTACCCGGACTCGCAGCAGTTTTGAACTTGCAGCCAAACGCCTTTCCGCCGATACCCTCAATTTTGCTGCTGCTACTTCTTCCTTGTCTAAAGGCGAAACAATTTTAGATACTGCTAAAACTTATTTGGCAATGGGGACAGATATGATGGTGATTCGCCACAAAGAAGCGGGTGTCCCTCGTGCGATCGCCCAAGAAATGGATAGATTAGGGGTAAAAGTCGGCGTACTTAATGCTGGAGATGGTCAACACGAACACCCCTCCCAAGCTTTGCTAGATTTATTTACTATTTGTACAGTACTAGAACCCGAACAGCCGCGTTTGGAGTTACTACAAGGAAAAAAGATCGCCATTGTCGGAGATATTTTGCACTCAAGGGTAGCAAGGTCAAATATTTGGAGTTTGACGGCAAGCGGTGCGGAAGTCCATTTAGCCGCGCCACCCACGCTTTTACCGCAATTATTTACAGGTTTTGGTAGCAATCGACCAGGTAAGTTGTTTTTGCACTGGAATCTAGAAAATGCCGTGAAGGATGCAGATTTTGTGATGACGTTGCGATTGCAAAAAGAGCGGATGACGAGCCATTTATTGCCTAGTTTGCGGGAATATCAGCAATTATTTGGGATTACCCGCGAAGTTTTGCAACTATGCAAGCCTACAGTCAAAGTTTTGCATCCAGGTCCTGTAAATCGCGGCGTAGAAATTAGTTCCGACTTGATGGACGATCCGCGTTTGAGTTTAATTTCCCAGCAAGTAACTAGCGGTGTGGCAGTACGGATGGCGTTATTGTACTTGATGGGAAGCGGTAAAGCTTAGTTCTACTGTTTGGGATCGAGAACCTTACTAAGAGTTTGCAATAATTCCTTTGCCGAAAAAGGCTTAGATAAAAAATTTGTTACCCCGCTAACTGTGGCGGCGGCTAACTTGTCGCTAGAACTAAGTCCGCTAATAGCAATAACTTTGACATCAGGATTAATTTGTTTCAAAGTCCGGATGGTAGTAGGTCCATCCATAACAGGCATCATCATATCTGTTAAAACTACACTAATTTCGGCTTGATGCTTGGTGTATAAATCTATGGCTTCCATGCCATCACAAGCAGCGATCGCTTTGTAGTTATAAATCTCTAATGATACTTTGGTCACTTCGCGAATCGCACTTTCATCATCTACAACTAAAATCAACTCCCCTCGTCCCAAAGGCAAATCAGAGTCGAAATTTTCTTGAGTAGCAGTAGCTTGGATTGCAGGTAAATAAACTTGAAACTCGGTTCCTTGTCCCACTTCGCTATACACCTGAATAAAACCACCATGACTTTTGACTATACCCATAACTGTCGATAAACCTAGACCCGTACCCGCACCAACACTTTTAGTTGTAAAAAATGGCTCAAAAATTCTTTCCAAAGTTTCTGGGGCAATACCCGTTCCAGTATCCGCGATCGCAATCGTAATATATGGTCCTACTTGCGCGTCAATATGCAGTCGGGCGTAATTTTCATCAATAAATATATTTTTGGCGCTGGTTTTCAAAGTTCCGCCGTTTGGCATCGCATCTAGCGCATTGACAACAAGGTTCATCAACACTTGATGCAGTTGAGTAGCATCTCCCAATACTGTCCACAAATTAGACTCTACGTCGCAAGAAAATGCAATGGATTTAGGAAATGTCTCTCTAACTATTTGCTCAATTTCTAAAATTAAATGTTTAACTTGGAGCGTTACTCGCTTACCTTCAATCCCCCGCGCAAACGATAAAACTTGCTTAATCAGCGCCGCACCGCGCTTGACATTGCTTTCCAACATTTTCAGCAACGGTTGGTGTTGGGGTTCGGGAAACTTAATTTTTAATAGTTGCACAGACATCAAAATTGGTGCAAGGACGTTGTTAAGATCGTGAGCAATGCCACTAGCCAGAGTTCCCACACTTTCCAAGCGTTGAGCGCGTAAAAATTGCGCTTCTAGTTGCTTTTTTTGGGTAATGTCGGTGTTGACAACTAAAATCGATGTTGGTTGCCCCGTGCGATCGCGTACCAGCGTCCAGCGACTTTCGACTACCACTTTTGTTTTATCTTTGCCGATTTGTTCTAGTTCCCCTTGCCAAGCGCCACTAGCGAACAAAATTGCTTTTGCAAGTTCCTGCATTTGGGGCAAATCTGCCTCATTGCCAAGTTGACTAACAAAACTGCCTACAGCTTCGGATGCTGAGTAGCCGTACAATTTCTCTGCGCCTTTATTCCAAAATAAGATTTTGCCCTGCAAATCTTGCACTAAAATCGCATCAGTGGCAATATCAAGCAGGGCAGCTTGTTCGCGAATTTTTTGCTCCGAGCGCTTGCGTTCGATCGCGTAGCGCAAAGATTTTTCGAGGATGGCTGAATCTATTTGCCCTTTTTCTAAATAATCTACCGCTCCTGCCTGCATGGCTTCTAGGTCTATTGTGTGTTCCCCTTGCCCAGTAAGCATAATTATGGGGGCGGTGCAACCACTGGCAATAGCTTCGCGCAGTAATTCTAAGCCGTTGCGACTTCCTAAACGGTAATCAACCAAATAAACATCGTGTTGTTCAAGGGCGATTTCCGTAATTGCAGCGCTGTAGGTTGATACCCATTCCAAGTGAAATTTAGAGCTATTTACTTTGCTTAACCAGTCGCCGATTAGCACGTAGTAGTCTTCGTCATCATCAATTAGTAAAACTTTGACTAGATGATTGTCCATAACCATTCTCCAATCGATTACGACGGTAATTCGACAATTTCAAACCAATATTTGCCAATAGTCTTCATTACTTCTACCAAACCACTAAAAGTTACAGGTTTAGTAATAAATGAGTTTGCCCCCAGATCGTAGCTGCGATAAATATCTTCATCAGCTTTTGAAGTGGTTAATATTACAATCGGAATTCGCCGTAAACTTGCATCTGCCTTAATTTGTTTCAATGCCTCTCGTCCGTCTTTTTTGGGCATATTGAGATCGAGCAAAATTAACTCTGGACGCGGGAAGATGTTGAAGTCGCTATATTTGCCACGTCGATACAAGTAATCCATCAACTGTTCGCCATCTTGAACGATGTGCAAATGGTTAGCTAAACGAGTTTCTGCTAAAGCTTCTCGTGCGAGCAAGCAGTCATCTTCATCATCATCAGCCATCAGAATTGTTACCACCGCTCGACTCACTCTATATTTTCTCCTCACCTTGTTTTGTCGGTAGCGTTACAACAAAGGTTGCTCCTTGTCCGGGTTTACTTGTAGCGGTAATACTGCCGCCATGACGTTCTACAACTTTACGACAAATAGCGAGTCCCATTCCCGTACCTTCGTATTCGCTGCGATTGTGCAGGCGTTGAAAGACGTTGAAAATGCGATCTAGGTATTTTTCGTCAAAGCCGATCCCGTTATCTTCTATAGTAATTTGACAATGGGTAACTACCAATTTTTCTACCGTTCCCTGTTCAATATCGATGATTTGACTGTTAACTTTGATTACAGGTTTGACTCCGGCACGGTGAAACTTGAGGGCATTACTAATCAAGTTCTGAATTAGTTGGCGCATTTGCAATGGATCGGCTTCAATGGTAGGTAATTCTCCTACTTCAACCTGCCCAGAAGTCTGCTCGATGCGTAGCTCTAAGTCTAATAATACCTCCTGGACTATTTGGTTGAGATTAACTCTTACAAAGGGCTGGGCTTTGGTTGTAACTTGCGAAAGGGCTAATAAGTCATTAATTAAAGCCTGCATTCGTTCGGCGGCGTTGTGCATCCGCTTGAGATAATCTTTTCCGCGATCGCCTAGATTGTCGCCGAAGGTTTCTTGTAATCGATTGCCAAAAGCCTGAATTTTTCGTAGTGGTTCTTGTAAATCGTGGGAAGCAATATAAGCAAATTCTTGTAATTCGGCGTTAGATCGAGCAAGTTCTTGGCGCTGACGGCTTTCGTCTTCTAGGAGTTGAGCTTGAGCTAAAGCTATGCTGATTTGATTGGCTAATTGTTGCAATATTTCAACTTCAAAGTTTGTCCATTCGCGGGGCTGGCTGCACTGATGAACAATAGTCAATCCCCACAGTTCTTGTTTGAGCAATATTGGCACGACTAACTTTGCTTTGACCCCAAAGCTGTGCATAAATTCAATTAGACAGGGATCTATGTTAGCTTTTGCGATGTCATTGATGGTAAAAACTCGTCCTTGACTGTGTTTCTTTAAGTAGACTTCTCCAAAACAATCGTCTGTAATATTTTGCTGCAATACCGACGCGCAGTTAGGAACGATCGCTTCTACAACTATTTGCCCATAGCCATTGTTAAATAAGCGAAAAATTAGCACTCGGTCAGCTTGCAACAAATTTAATACTTCTGTAGCTGTAGTTTGGAGAATTTCATCTACTCGCAAGGACTGGCGAATTTTTAGCGTCACTTCTGAGATTAATTGCAATCTCTTTTGAGATTTTTGTAATTGACATTCAGCTTGCTTGCGTTCGGTAATGTCTTGAAAATAAACAGATAAACCATCTTTTGCCGGATAAGCATGGACGGCAAACCAAGCATCAAACGGCGGGTAAAATTCTTCAAATTGGACGCTGACTTGTTGAGCTACAGCTTTGTGGTATTGCGGAAAAAAATCTAAATTTACCGCTTCTGGATATTCTTGCCAAATACTTTTGCCCAAAAGTTGCGATCGCGTTTTTTGTAAAAGCAATTCGGCTTGGCGGTTGACATAAGTAAATTGCCATTGGCTATCTAAGGTATAAAAAGCATCGGTAATGCTCTCAATAATATTTGTAATCCGATTGCGGCTACTTTCCGCCTGACTTCGCGCCGCCCGCTCTTGAGCTAATAGTACGAGCCGCTCTTGCTCTGCTAATTTACGGGCGGTAATATCCATTGCGATACATAGCATCCGCACTGGTTTACCGTTGTCATCGTAAACTTGACCTCGATTTGCTACCCAATGGATACTGCCATCAGCCCAAACAACGCGAAATTCGATGCTGTAGTGCTTGTCACTAATTGCTTGCGCCACCGATTGCGTAACTAAGTCGCGATCTTCGGGGTGGATACAATTGACTAACGCTTCATAGGTACGGTAATTTACCCCCGTAGGTAAACCAAATATTGGTTTTAGTTGGTCGCTATAAACAATATCATTGGTTACTAGGTTCCAATCCCAAGTACCCATACCCGCCGATTCTAGAGCTAATCTTAGTTGTTCGGCTTTAAGATGGGATTGCTCTTTTTGAGCTTGCAGCTGCACCAGTGCTTGACTTACTTGGAGGAGATGGCGCACTCTTTGACGCAAAACTGCCCAGTGAATTGGTTTAGTTATATAGTCGGTAGCACCTACCTCGAAGGCTAAGTCTACAGATTCGGGGTCTTCTAATGCCGTAATCATCAGTATGGGCGTGCGATCGCTATTTGGCAAGCAACGCATTTGCTTGCAGCAATTAAACCCATTCATTACGGGCATTAAGGCATCTAGCAGCACCACATCGGGATGGAGTTGGTTGTAAGCAGTCAATGCTTGTTCGCCATTTTCTGCCTCTATTACTATATACCCTCCTTGTTCCATGGCGCGGCGTATTTGCAGGCGCATAAATCTATCGTCATCAACAACCAAAATTAAATGACAATTTTCTGCTAATTCCAGGGAATTCATAGCGAGTTATGCTGGCGTACTAAGAAGTGCAAAGCTGCTTTAACTTGTTCGTACTCTGCTTGTAGTTGCGGTAGTTTATCTAATCTATCTTCAGTATGACTGTTGCGGAAACTTTGAGCATGGGTGTCATCCCAAAGGCTTTCAAGACGGCTGAGGGTTTCCAATTCTTGACACAAAGTTGCCAAATTTGTTGCGCCTAAAGTTGCACTGCTAGACTTGAGGATATGAGAGGCTCGACGTAGTTCGGTGGCATCTTTTTGATCGATCGCCCTAGCAATATTTTCTAGGTGCTTTGGCGCATCTTCTAAGTAGCACTCGATTATTTCTACCAAAATTTCTTCAGCATTGTTGCCCACCATAGTTTTAAATTCTTGAATTACTTTGGCATCAATGGGACTTGGGAGCGCTGGCGCTAAAGTCTTTACCTGGCAATTACTTAAGGCTTTTGCTAATTGTTCTAACCTAATTGGCTTGCTTAAGTAGTCATCCATACCAGAATTTAAACATTCTTCGCGATCGCCTTGCATAGCATTAGCCGTCATGGCAATAATTTGCGGGCGTACTCTATTACTTTGGGAGGCAAATATTTCTATAATTTTGCGAGTAGCTGCCAAACCATCCATTTTCGGCATTTGCACGTCCATCAATACGACATCGTAAGCTTGACTATTTACAGCCTCGATTACTTCTAGTCCATCTTTGGCTACATCGGCGGTATAGCCTAGTTGTTGCAGCAGGTGTAAAGCTACTTTTTGATTAACTATATTATCTTCAGCCAACAAAACTTTTAAGGGTAATTTGGCTGCCAATTGATTATTTATTTTATCTGTTTTAGTTTGCACATCTATTAAATGTACGGATTCTTTACTTAATATTTGCTTTAAAACATTGTACAAATGAATTTGCTTAATTGGTTTATTAATCACTGCGGCAAAATCTACCCTTGCTTTTGCCTGTGCTATTTCAGATTTATCGATTGATGTCAACATTACCAGAGGCAGGTTTTTTGTGTTAATCTGCTGGCGAATTTTTGTTGCTAAGGTCAATCCATCCATTTGCGGCATTTGCATATCTAAAATTGCCAAGTCAAAGCTGTGTTTTTGCAACAATTCAAGAGCTTCTGCGCCAGACTTTACTGCTTGCGAAACCATCCCCCAAGCTTGAGTTCGCAAGGTCAAAATTTGTCTATTAGTAGCATTATCGTCAACAATTAATACCTGTTTTTTTTGTAATTGCAGGTCGTCAGTTTCAACTTCAGCAGTGAATTTGGCAGGAGCAACGATCGTGAAATAAAATGTGGAACCGTAATTAATTTCACTTTCAAACCACATCTTCCCACCCATTTTTTCGCTCAATTGCTTGGCAATTGCCAACCCTAAACCTGTACCTCCATACTGGCGGGTAGTAGATGAATCAACTTGACTAAAAGACTTGAATAAACGATCTTGTCTTTCTTTAGGGATACCAATACCTGTATCTTTAACCGCGAACTTAAATTCGTAAAAAGAATCGGTAGTATTTCTATTTTGCTCTTTTACGCAAGCTGTAACTGAAACTATCACTTCTCCACTAGCTGTAAATTTAACGGCATTACTCAACAGATTTATTAATATTTGCCGCAAGCGGGTGGCATCGGCGACAAGGGTATTAGGAACTTGGCGATCGACTAAGTAAGCGAGTTCAATATTTTTTTCGGCAGCTTTGAAAGCTAATATATCGAGAGATTCTTCGACAAAGTTGTTTAAATCAAAAGTATACTCCTCTAATTCTAATTTTCCCGATTCAATTTTTGATAAATCGAGAATATCGTTAATTAGCATTAACAAAGCATCGCTACTACTTTGAACTGTACTTACAAATTCACGCTGCTGGGACGTTAATTGTGTTGTTAGCAAAACATCGGTTAAGCCGACAATTGCATTCATAGGAGTGCGAATTTCGTGGCTCATATTTGCGAGAAACTGGCTTTTAACAATCGTTGCACTTTCCGCCGCCAGTTTAGCTTTTTCTAATTCTTTAGCACTTGCAATTAGAGCCAGTTGCCCAAAGTATTGTTCGCTAATATCATCAAATAGCCACAGTCTACCCGGTACATTGCCCGTGCTAGTTGGCGTACTAGAAACACTTAAAACTTTTGGCTTGTCACCGCCAATAATCCAATTCCAGTTACGGATTTCCCTTTGAGGTTGGCTAAAAAATTGCTGTGCTTGGTGGGCAATTTCTACCTGATTTTCTGCGCTCCGGCGTAGAGTTGCCATCGCTTGAGCAAGAATTGGCGGCTCTACATATCCGGGAGCCAATTGCAACTGGTGAGCAGCCGCTTGATTCATCCAGCCTTGTTCGCCGCTTTCATCGACAAATACAACTCCTTGATGGATCGTCTCTAGCATTGCCCCAAAACGCGCCTGTAGCTTGTCAAGGCTTGTAGTTAGATCGTTAAATTTTAAAAGGGTGCGTAAGTTTCCAAGTAAAGAGTCAATAAATTGTTTTAAATCAGCAGAAATTTGAGTAGAGCGATACCAAATTAGTAAAATTGCGCCTTTTTTGCCGTTGGCGGATACTAGGGGTAGTACAGCTAAAGATTTAGTTCCTTGAGCTAGTAATAGGCGAGCAGCGTTTGGGGTTGAGGGGTATTTAGGATAATACAGACACTGACTGCTGGCGATCGCTTCAGCGTACAGAGAGGGGCTTGTCAAGCGATCGGGTAAGGCATCTTCAGGCAAACAAGCGATCGCAAGGGCTGTAACATCGTCAAGTTGACGTAGGGCGATCGCCGCATCGGCACGAGCAAAGTTACGCAACAAGTTTAGAGCTTTAGTAATTAAATCTATCGGCGTGGGGTCGCCATCCCCTAAGCTAGAAAGCACGGTTTGAGAAGCCAAACGCCACTCAATTCGCCGCAAAAACTGGACTAAAAAAATACTAATTAGAGAAGTCGCACCTAATTCAATCAAATGCAATAATCCGTCATTGAGATAAGCTGCAAGTAATAATAATATCAACCCAATTGATATTGCTGACATCGGCAGCATTGAGCAAAAGAGCAAAAAGACTAATCCGACAATTTGTATAGGTGTCCAGCTATCAAAGATGACCAGAATGACCAAGAGCAATACCAACCCCAGTAAAACCGGGGCAAAGGTTGGCAAACAGTCTGGATGATGGCGTAAAGATTGCCACCGTTTGAGTATTAAACGCCAATCCATGTCGCGATCGCCTTTGTAACTACATCCGGCGCACTAAGATGAGGCAAATGTCCCTCTGCCTCAATGGGGATAAATTGATTGTGCCTAATTTTAGCTGCCATATATCGTCCAACTTCTTGTGGTACGGCAGGATCTAGGCTTGGTTGTAAAATCAACGTAGGGATTTGCAAGCGCGGCAATTCTTGGCGATGATCGGATTCAAAAATTACCCGCGCTACGGCTTGGGCAATATCTGGGCGAATCGCGGCTAAAGTTCTGGCAAATTCTGCCGCTAACTCTGGGCGATCGGGGTTGCCCACAACTAGCGGTGCAAAGCCACTAGCCCAACTATAATAATTCGCTGACATTGCTGCGTACAAGGCATCCAAATCGGTGCGCCCAAATCCTCCTATACAGCAGTTCTCATTCCGATAAAGTACAGCTTTAGGATTTAATTACTGTGAGGTCATGCTTAAGGTGTACTGCACTCAAGTGCGAACCGCTATATATTCGCGATCGTTGAGATAACGGGGAGAAGCACTAATAAAAGTTAGCTTGCTAAAGCGATCGGGTTCAACTAAAGCAGCTAATAAACTAATCATGCCACCAACTGAATGAGTTACCAAGAACGACTTAGTTAGCTTTAACTCAGCACACAAATCTAGCAAGTCTTCAGCATAACTATAGAGACTGCTGTAGCGGTGAGGACTGTAGGCATTAAAATCAGATTTTCCCGCCCCGACATGATCGAATAATACAATGCGGTAATTGGGCGCAAAAGCTGCTACTTGATGTCTCCAAGCTGTTTGATCGGAACCGAAACCGTGGGCAAAAATAAGCGTTTGTTCGCCCTTACCTAAAACCTTGACATTATTGCGTTCAACGATGCTAGGTAGTGCGTCAAATAAACGTGGGATTGGTAGAGTAGAGGGGATCTCTCATCTGCAACTCGTCCATGCAATGCCCTTTGTGTGATCATTCTAAAGCCCATAAACACGGCAAGATGCCCAACGGACATCAACGCTATCTCTGTCCTGTTTGCCAACAGACGT
>NZ_JBYCCV010000084.1:0-16650 GCF_057473825.1 Aliterella sp. E5.1 | reverse complement strand
CATATTTGAGTGCTTTCTCCAACATTTCTTTGCTTTCAGATATCTCCACTTGGAACGGACGACTCATAACTTTTCCTTTCCCCTTACACTTATGCTAATTTAGCGCACCTTCATTCAGAATTGGTATAAGGGCTTCTTGAATTTGGCTAATTGCGGTGACAAGAAGGTTAGCTCCTCTGTCAATCTCTGAATCAGTGGTAAATTTGCCAAGACCAATACGCAACTATCCGTGATCGCATCTTCAGGTAAATTCATAGCTCGAAGTACGTGGGAAGGGCTTTCTACCCCTGACGAACAGGCTGAACCTGTAGAAATAGCTAACCTTTCGCGAACTCTAGCAATAATTGCACTGTTGGGAATGCCTGGAATTGAGATATGAAGATTACCAGCAAGGCGGGACTCGATATCTCCATTAACTACTAAAGCGGGGATTTTGTCTTGTAACAACTTCTGTAGTCTACCTCGCTTGACGGCGATCGCATAAATGGGGTTGTCCTCATTATTCGGCAATAGTTACCCAGACAATAAATCCAATTCTCGGTAGGATTTCCTAGTTGTTCAAAGCTAATGATTTTCTTTAGATTAATGTTACAAATTCTGAACGGACATAGGTTTCTGGCGATTCTTATTTAAAAAGGTACAAGTTTTCTTAGGAGAAGAACTTGCATCTGGAATTTTGGAATCTTTTGCAAAAAATAAAGGCTCAGTAGACTTGTCACTTTGAGATATTTCTACTTCACGTAACTGCATAACATTAGATTTTATCTTTTTAAGTTCATCTCTTACCTGATTCCAATTTAAGCCTTCTTCAATAAAGATACTTAGTAAATCTACAAATCCAGCCCAGAACTTTGAATATGCAAAAGAAGATTTTATTTCTTTTCTGTTTGTTGGTTTATCATACCTAAACATAGAAAAAATTTCGTTGAAATATCGCTCAAAAACAATAGTTCCTTTTTCAACCAACATATCTTTCTGGGATAAATCTAAGATATTACAATCGAACAGATTTTCATATCCAATTTTTTTAATCTTTGTTTTTTCAACTCTAGCGTTTTCAAGCTGTTTAATCTTTGCAAGATTTGTTATTTTTTTAACTGCATCAATAATTATTCCTGCCTCAACAATTCCTTTGTTTGTTGTATCTAAATTAATATCAAAAAATGCTCTAAACTTAGCTCTACTATTTATTGTAACGATGATCTTTGTTGCAATGACTTTAGGATCATCACTCCCTAATTTATAGGCGATTTGATCGAGATGAGATATTTCTACTCGCGTTTGATTAGTATTGATTTCTATAAAAACTTTAGCACTAGATTGCTCAATAAGATCTGTATCAGAAGTTATAAAATCGATAGCAGTTACTTTTATTTGGCAATCATCTTGCATTACAGACTTAACGGTTTCATCAGCATAGGAAAAAAGCCTATGTTGCCCATCGATTATAGAAATACTTCCATATTTTTCAGGTATAAACAAATAACCACTATCTGTTCCATCGTTATTATATGTGCATTCTTTAGAAAGAATAACTAATATATTAGATGGAAACATAAAGTCTGGATCGTTTAATAAATTTTTTCTTATTGTTTTTAACTTATCAACATTCAACAATCTTTGATAATTATATGTATTATCTTGCAGTGAAGGTAGTTCGTCTTTTCTATTTACATGAGCTATGTCAAGCAAACGATACGGAGATATAGTAAAATTATATAAATTAGAGAGCGGAATATCTTTACCACTAATTTTTTTATTTTTACTTATAATAAGCGAATAGTCTTTCTCATAAATTATTATGCCCTGGTTAGTAGGACTATTAACATTGAAATGCTTTAAAAAATAATTTTTTGTCCACTTTCCGATGGTCTTAGAATATTCAATAAGTTTTAAAAAGTCAGAGCTATAAAATATAGCCATGTCTGGTAGGTATGGCAAGCTCACATCAAACTTTTCTTTCTTGGTAGTGATAAAAAATGCTCTGATTGATTTTATTTCTCTAAAAGGTCTTATATCCTCTTTTTGAATACCTAATTTTATCCAAAACTCGTCTGAAACTTGTATATTTTTTAATATATTAATTTACTTTACAAACTTATCATATTTTATTTTAATTTGTTTTTCATTATCTCTTGCTGTTATTTCACCTATCAAACAAATCTTACCATTAGGAATAATATAATCAACTTCAATATGCTCATCATCTGGATACCCTGAAATTATACTATTTAGTCTTATTTGACCTAGCGAGGAAAAACAAGTTAATCCGATACTCTTAAAAATTCCATCTCCATAACCTTCGAGATCTGTTCCTGCTAATGTCTGCAATAATTCTTTTTCTTGATTCATATATTATCTTTTTAGTTTACAAACCAATAATGAATTTGAAACTTGACTCCCTTAAAATTTTTACTTTACTGGTATCAAAACACTGTATTTAAAAAACAAAGCCAAAAAGTAAGTATTGAATCTGTCCAATTTTTGTCATAAAAAGTTGTAATTATAGATTTTATCCAGGGTAGGTGTTAAGGCTAGGAATCAGCTTACCATTGATAAATAGCGCGCTATTGTTTACTCAATATAACCAAATGATTTCTTTAGACAAATTCTCTGTTTATAACTAACTGATAACGACCTATAGCAACAATAGCACTGTGGAAAATACCTGTAATTGAGAAATGAAGATTACTTGCGAAGCAGGATTTAACTCAGTTGAGTTTGTTTAAAGCTTTTAGCATCACTACCAATATGGTATAGAGCAATTACACAATAGATTGGTCAATTGAGATAAAGAGTAGAAAAATGACTGCGCATTAGACTATCCCATTTCAGTAAAGTATTTCACAGAATTTCTAATTATATCTGCTTGTTTTAAAACATCCTAGGCAGAACTTTATCTTTTTTAGCATTTACGACAAGCACACGAACATCATTTTTTTGTTACTTAAGTTTTTTATGCTTGGTTTTCTGGTATAGAGTTTTCAGGGTAGTACTATTAAGTTGCCCACTATGCAATGCTAAAGAATAAGCTTCTTTAACCAAAGATGAAATATCCCTATCGCGATCGCTAGTAGCTAAAATTTGCTCCGTATATTCTTTAGCTACAATTTGCAGCGATCGCCTATTTCAAAAGTTCTACTCTACCGTTACTGATTTTGCTAAGTTTCTTGGCTGATCCACGTCCAAGCCGCGCCTTGCAGCAATATGGTAAGCCAATAATTGCAAAGGAATTACTGTCAAAACTGGGGAAAGCAACTCGTCTACTTTGGGCAAAGGAATCAAATCGTCAAAAGTCTCCGCCGCTTGCGGATCGTCCATCTCTACCACGCCAATTAGCCGAGAATCGCGGGCTTTAGCTTCTTGAGCGTTGGATAAAGCTTTTTCGTAAACGCTACCAGGAATTGCGATCGCAACTACAGGCACTTTGGCATCCAATAGCGCAATGGGTCCGTGTTTCAACTCTCCCGCCGGGTAGCCTTCAGCGTGAATATAACTAATTTCTTTGAGCTTTAATGCTCCTTCTAAAGCGATCGGAAAATTTACCCCCCGTCCTACAAATATAAAGTCTTGGGTTTCTGTAAACTGGTGCGCCAATTCTTGAATATACCGCTCTTGACTTTCTAAAATTAGCTCTATTTGTGCGGGTAACTGACGTAAACCAGTAATGATTTCTGCAAGTCTTTGCGCCGATAAAGTTTGCCGACGATTGCCCAAATCTAATGCTAAAAGGTAGAAAGCCAATAGTTGAGCAATAAAGGTTTTAGTTGCTGCAACGCCGATTTCAATTCCCGCGTGAGTATCAATAACTTCATTAGCGATCGCTGCAATGGAACTATCTAAGCGATTAGTAACCGCCAGTAGGCGCGGCTGATAAGCTGGTTTCAAAGCCAACCGCCGCTCTTTTTCCATGGTCAAAGCAGCTATTGTATCCGCCGTTTCTCCTGACTGAGTAACTCCAATGGTTAAGGTATTAGGGGTAACAGGTGGCGGGGCATAGCGAAACTCGGAGGAGTATTGAACCGATGTCGGAATACCAGCTACTTGTTCTAGCAAATACTTACCTACCAAACTAGCGTGCCAGCTAGTACCGCAAGCAACAATTTGGATATTTTCTATATCTGCACACAATGACTCTGGCAATCCCAAATCGATAACATCGGTGGCATCTAAATAAGCTTCTAAGAAGGCTCTAACAACTCCTGGTTGCTCGTAGATCTCTTTAAGCATGAAGTGCCTAAAGCCTTGCTTTTCGACCATGATCGGATTCCAGCTTAAGGTGCGGGGGTATTTTTTGAGGCGATCGCCCGCAAAGCTAAATACTTCGACTCCTAGGGGGGTAAGTCTAGCTAATTCGCCATTTTCTAAGGTTAATACGGCTCTCGTATGGGCAACCAATGCGGGAGTATCGGAAGCACAAAAGAACTCTCCTTGTCCAAAACCAATCGCTAACGGTGCTTGTTGACGGGCAACAATCAATTCATCAGGGTAATCGGCGTTGATAACTGCGATCGCAAATGCCCCTTTAAGTCTATTTACTGTTTGCCGCACCGCCTCTAAAAAGGAATTAGACGCTTGTAAATACTGGGCGATGAGATGAGGGATAACCTCAGTATCTGTGTCCGAGCGAAATTCATGCCCTAGTTGTTTTAATTCCTCACGTAACTCGCGGTAGTTTTCAATAATGCCATTTTGTACCACCGCGACTCGCTTGGCGTTATCCATATGCGGATGGGCGTTGTATTCTTCGGGTTTGCCGTGGGTTGCCCAGCGAGTATGTCCAATGCCAATTTTGGCAGGGTTAACAATAGTTTCTAATTTGTCCCGTAAGTTGTACAACTTACCTTTAGCGCGGACGCAATGTAATTCTCCTTCTAAAACCGTAGCGATTCCGGCAGAATCGTAGCCTCGATACTCTAATTTTTCTAAGCCAGAAAGTAAAATTTGTGTAGCTGCTTGAGTGCCAATATAGCCAACGATTCCACACATAATAGGTCGCACCAATAGGTCTTTATATATGCTCTAAAAGCTACAAGAGCAGTAGGCAAGTAGTCAAGTTATATTTTTCTGGTATTGCTTACTTATGGACACCCCTGCCTTTTGTCCTCAGATATATTAACCTGGCATCGAGAAGTTTACCAACGGACAGGCAAAATTCCAATTCTTAGCAGCAAGCGATCGCGATCGCTTGCTGCTAAGCAAGGTAGTAGCATCATTACCTACCGCATTAACATAAACTTTTTGGAGTAGCTGCACCAAAAAGTTCTTTTCGCAATAAATTCCACTGCTATAGTGGTGTCGCTGGAAGCGGTTTTGCTGGGGCTGACATGGGATCTATCCCACCTTGACCCACTTGAAACTGAGTCATCATATCGTGGTCTTCATGAACCGTATTGTGGCAGTGGATTATATACTTACCCCGGTTGGGTCTAAATTGAGCAATAACCTGAATATTATCGTCTTCGCCGCTATAGACTACATCTTTCCAGCCTCGTTCATAGGGAAGCGGCGGCTGACGATTGCGCTCTAAAATTTGAAAGTCTACTAAATGAACGTGTACGGGGTGAAACCAATCACGGCTGTTGGTAATAAAAGTCCAAATTTCAGTATCGTTAAGACCTGGATTAGCATCAATTCGGTTTTTGTCCCAGGTATTGCCGTTAATCTTCCACATATCGTCGCGATGCTCGAAAGTCCATCGCCTTTCTCGCACTGCGGCAGAACGTAAAATAGGACTAAAAGGACGCAAAGTATCAGGGATAGAGCTTTCATCAAACTCTTGAGTCACTACGTCAAAGCGCATAACCTGACTTGTACCGTCATAATCTTTATTATTAGGAAGACCAAGATTTTGGAGGATTACATTAGTTCCTATGTCGTATTTAGAAAAGTCAATGATAAACTCATAGCGTTCTGCCATCCCAATTCGTAAATCTTTAGTTCTTACAGGCGCGCCCAATAGTCCGCCATCACTACCAATTACGATTAAGTCATCGCCGTTGCTAAGCGCTAGTTTGTAAGCCCGTGAAGTTGATGCGTTTAAAACTCGGAAGCGATACTTGCGCTTAGCTACCTTCATTTTTGGCCATGGCGCACCGTTGACCAAAATGACATCGCCCATCAGACCATGATGATTGTCGTGGTCAAAGATCAATGAACCAGAACTTGCAAATATCTTGTCTTGAATAATTAGCGGTACATCGTATTTACCTTTTGGTAAAGGCAGATCGAGTTCAAGTTTATCTTGAACGATATACATTCCAGCTAGTCCCATGTACACATTACGGGCAGTATTGTGAATCGCGTGGTCGTGATACCACAATGTAGCAGCACGGTTATTTGGATAAAGATAATCCTTGTGGTAGCCTGGAAAAATCAAATCCTCCGGGTAGCCATCGTATTGCGGTAGCGATGCCATTCCATGCAAGTGAACTGATGTTGGTGTATCCAAATTATTGATAAAGCAAACGACAGATTGCCGATCTTGACGCTGTACAATCGTGGAACCAGGGGTTATGCCGTTATAAGCCCAGACTTCTGTTGTCAGCCCTGGCAAAATATTCACCAGGCGCTTATTCATCGCAATTTCGTAGTAATCAGTTGTTTCATCACTCCGCACAGGCTTAAGCACTGGCGGGATGGGCAGTTCGAGTGCAAAAGGAGTTGGTTGCGGACTTCCAGCAGTTACAGCATAGCCGCGAGACTGGAGTAAGGTAGGCAGCAAAAGCGAGCTACCAGCGATCGCTCCGAGTTCCAATAATTCTCGTCTAGTAAACTTTCTTTTCATGTTTACTCCTCTTACGCGAGTAGGAGTGAAGTGTAATATTTAAAACCACTCGAAAAACTGACTTAAAGCTCAATCTGTACGCTTTAAGTTGGTATTGAAAACGCTATTTCTTTTGTCTTCAAAATCATTTAGCGGTGCTAGGGTGAATTTTGACGAGCAATGAAAAAATTGCTATTCACCCGGATCAAAATCTTGAAGAATTACGGTAATCTTTGGAAAAATCAGCCTCAAATAGTCGATCGCCTTTACGAACATTACTGCTCTGGCGGAATTTTGTTAGATGCCCTGTGGATAAAGCTACAAAATTTGTAGATGCTTAATTTTTGCGGCTTTAATATAATTTTAATACGTAAAAAAGTAGATAGAAGCTAGTGCAAGCATAATTTATAAACTTTTTATTTAAATAAACTTTAAATAAAGTTTTTTGTGTTTGCGAAATATAATACTTAAGCCTTTTGAGCAAGAAATTGTAAATTTTGCTACTTAGTATTGAGCTTGACTACTGATTGAATAGACATAAATACGCATAGGTTCTACACCTATTTAGAAATGCCGTTTTTTTGGGGTTGATTGCAGCAATAAATAAATAAAGAGGAAGTCAATATAATTGACTTCCTCTGCTGATTGCTAGATATTTTTCTAGCATTGGTTTAAAACCAACGTTATTTAAAGAAATTTGGAGAAATTTCTTATTTAATACGCTAGACCCATACTGCGTGTAGTTTCTGCACCCAAGTAAACTCGAATGCTTAAGAAATCGGTAGGACAAGCAGTTTCGCAACGCTTGCAACCTACGCAGTCTTCTGTACGCGGCGATGAGGCAATTTGACCAGCTTTGCAGCCATCCCAAGGAACCATCTCTAAAACGTCTGTAGGACAGGCGCGGACGCATTGGGTGCAGCCGATGCAGGTATCGTAGATTTTGACTGTATGAGACATCGAATCAAAACTCCTAACGAGCGTTGTTATTGGTTACAAACTCATAATTAAGGCATAGTCTACCGCACAGGCACTCACACCAATAGCAAAAGGCTACAGAACTTTAAATTCCGTAATACAGTTTTGTTTATTGAGAGTTTATGAACCCAATGCTGGCGACTTTTTATCCTTTGGGCGATCGCAGGCAAATTCGAGATTATTATAGGAGAAAACCCAAAAATAGCCTTAAACTCTCTAATTTAAAGTTAAGCCGCCGTAAATAACTTTTGGCTCTCTTACCAATAAACTCTGTATCTTCGGCTCCAAGGCAGCTTGAGACTTTGCTGTTACCCAAGATACTCCCCTAAACACAAAAAAGAGAAAAACGTGGCAAATACTTGCTCTAACGTCTAAAAAAAGCAACTTCATGGGTAGGAATCTAACGCCCGGTCATTGCTTGACTCAAAACTAGAGTTGCGATCATAGTTAAACCAAGATAAGGAAACTTATTGAAGCAATTAGCGATATCTTGACTGTGAACAACAAACTGCGGCATTGCCCAGATTATGCCTAGTAAAGCCTGATGTCCCACAAGGGGAACAATGGGGAGCAAAAAGTTCTACCCATCGGTGGCTAAAGCTATGGGATGAAGATGGAACAGGGGAAAAACTAACAAGGCGAATTGTGGCGATGGCAGAGGAGAAGGGATTGATTAACTGGACTATTGGAGCCGTTGATGGTTCTGTTTCCCCCTGGGAAAGGTGGTGGTGAAGGAATCGGCTATGGCTACCAAGGCAAGGGCATACTTATCCACAGGATTACAGATGCTAATGAGATGGCAGTAGTGGCAATTACTACCCCAGCTAACGGTGATGAAAAACCGCAAGTCCTGCCAATGCTGGCTCAAATCCGACTAGGGACAAGTAAGGGAGGCAATTGCTTACTTGTCCCTAAAACCCTTGCGGCGAACCAAGGATACGAGCCTAAATGGTTACGCCACCAACTCCGTACTCAAGGTATCCGACCACAGAGCAAAAAACGGCAATGGAGGGGCAAAAAGCTGATTGGTAGACCCGTAAGGATGTTGTACCCCGTGAGATGCTTTTCTTCTTCTTGCCTGTTGCTATTTCTGGTTTCAGAAGTTAGTGGGATCGGCTCATAGGTTTGATATTGCCACCAATAGCAGAACTAGCTGCGGCATCGAACGTGATCGCTCCACCAACATTACCTGTACGATAAACTAAACGCTGTTGCCTGCTTTCGACTGTTACAAGCCAACCAGGAGTAACTACTGCTGCACACTGATATTCAGGGCGACCTAATCCCAAACAGCCATCAGACCAATTGCGGCGTTCTGCTTTCACAATTTTTAATTGAGGTGATGATACGTTCAATCTTTTTGCAGCATCGCGCAACACTGCATTAGCCACATTACCAGGCAAATTATTAGGATTGTTGGCTGTATTTCGAGCTTCTAAACGCAAGACTCGCCCGGTGCGATCGCTGCGATACACCCAGTTTTGCCGCTCGTTAGATAAAACAACTCGCCATCCTTCGACTACAGCTTGGGTACAAATTTCCCCTGGTTTAGCAAGCCCCAAGCAACCATTAGACCAAGTTTGCCGACTGTATTGGGTAACTTGTAATTGTCCTACGAGAATTCCTGTCTGCTTGGATAAATCTACTATTACAGCCTTGGCAACGCGAGCGGGTAATTGGCTGCTTGTACTTCTGTCGTCGCTCCCTCGCCTGCAATCGCTTATTAATTCACCTTTAGTTGTCATGTTTAAAGAAGAATTTTTTTGCGTAACAGCAGTAGCATTTTGTACTAAAGCTACACTTGTACTTAGACCCAAAACTCCTGTCAAAAACAACGCTGAGAGTAGTTGATTTTTTACTAGCAACTTCATATTACCTAACAAATTTTGTAGCCTTTTATCGGCGTGTCACAGAAGCCTAGACGCTGGCACAACGTTAATTTGTTCCGTAATTTTGTTCGCTCGGCTGGCAACTATAGGCGTGTAAAATCGTCTTATCTAACTCCATCGCACTACATAACAAGCGATCGCCCTCCAATTGTGGTAACGCGGTTACGATGTCGCATTTACAACCCACGATGCTAATCCACCACCACGACCGCGCGCGGCGATAAAGTCTTTTGTGACTAAGAAGAAGGCGAAAAAAGGTAGTTTAGAAATAGATTGCTGCTCGAATGCGTTCTTAAGCTTTCCACCGCGAAAACCTCCGCTATAAATAGCTCGATTAAATAACGAAAGTTCCATGTGGGTAAAATCAAACGCTAGTAAATTTTTTTTATCCAAATAACGAGCGGGTCCCGTTAGCTTAAACTGCAAGGAGCCAAATTGCAGAGAATTATTAATTTCAGCCTGACTCAAATTTTGAGATGGACGAAAGGAAATCTGTGCCGGAGCAATTTGGGGTACATAAAAGCCCTTACCTAGAGCTACACCACTTTTTAGATGAGCATTTTTAGGAGCGGTAAAGCAAAGCCGCCACTGACCAAACAGCGATTCGAGCGGGTATCCTTGGCGTTGCTGCTTGGCGGCTTTTTCTGCTTGCAATAAAGCGTTGACTACTTCTTTGGCTGAAGGGCGATCGCCTTTAGTTCGTAAGCTTGCCGCCGCCCGGTCTAAAATAGCAACAAAATCCGTTGGAGTGGTTGAATCTAAAATAGTCATAATTATTTATAACGCTACAAATCCTTAGCTATATGCGATTATCTCAAGGACAGCTAAACTTACTCGAACGTTGTCCGCGTCAGTTTCAACATACTTGTTTAGACGGGCTTGGCTCTCCTACTAGCCTAGAGCAACAAGAGCGCTTAAGCTCCGGTAGCCGTTTTCACCTCTTGATGCAGCAGCGAGAATTAGGCTTACCCATTGATGCGTTAGTCAAAGAAGACAAACAACTCCAAGGTTGGATGAATGCCTTTGCTGGAGCAGCTACAGAGATATTGACCCCTGCTTCTGATGGTGAGTTTCGCGAGAGCGAACATTGTCGCACTTTGCAAGTTCAAGAATATTTGCTGACAGTAATTTATGACTTATTCATCGCCAGAGCTAACACTTGCCAAATTCTTGATTGGAAAACTTACCCCAAACCTCAAGATCGGCGCAAATTAGCCCAAAATTGGCAAACTCTGCTTTACCTGTATGTATTGGCTGAAACCAGCGAATATTTGCCCGAACAAATTTCGATGACTTACTGGTTCGTACAATCGGAAGATAAGCCGCAAAGTTTGACTTTTACTTATAGCAACACCCAGCACCAACAAATAGAGAAAAAACTCAATTCTTTACTTCTGCAACTAACTAACTGGCTCAAACGTTACGAACAAGGCGAACAATTTCCGCAGGTGGTAGAAGGTAGCAAAACTTGCAACTATTGCCAATTTATTAGTAGATGCGATCGCGACGATAATGAAGAAAGCCTCCCCCAAAACTGGCTGCCAAATTTATCTAATATTCAAGAATTGTCCTTGTGAAGGACTGCAAGCTATTAAGTTATGACTATTTTTGATAAAAACGATTCTTATCAGTCTTCAGTCTATGTCCGCGAGTTGGAAATTGACGACCTTGCCCCCGTTTACCACTTAGGCGAGGAGCTATTTACTAGCGATTTGTATCCTTATCTATATCGTACTTGGGATAAATGGGAAGTCATTGGATTATATAATACCGATCCTGAATACTGTTTGGTAGCTGAAATTGAAGGAAAACTTGCTGGATTTATTTTGGGAACTGTGATTGCAAAGGGTTCTTGGACTTATGGATATATTATGTGGCTGGGAGTTAGCCCCCACTTTCAACGCCGAGGCGTAGCTGACAAATTAGTTGATACGCTAGTAGAACGCACGATCGAAGACGGGGCGAGGTTTATGCTCTTCGATACCGATCCGGCAAATACCCCAGCAGTAAAGTTTTTTAATCGCAAAGGTTTTGGCAATAGCCGCCAACACATCTTTTTATCAATGAATTTAGGCAAGCACGAATACTACGGTAGATTAATTGCTTACGAACGGCAAAAAGCCGAAAGAGCGGGTTATAAGCGATCGCGCCCTGCTATATTGTCGCGCAAGCCGGAAGGAATCGCTGGCGAAGTTGCTCTCAATTCCTTAGTCAGCGAACAAGAACCAACCGAAGAAGCCCCAATTTAATTTATCAATGGTAGAACATCAGCAAAACTGGATCGTTGCACCGATAGAGCAGCTGCCAGAGTGGTTTGCAGAAGCCGTCAGAAGCTACGCCCCTAGTGTAGACGGGTGTTATGCCGCTCAATTGCTTTGGCAGCGCAAAATTAGAGATGTAGAGCAACTTGCGGGATATATTAATCCGCAATTGTACAAAGCTGCTAACCCTTTGGTATTTGGGCAAGAAATGCAGCAAGCCATAGCCAGGTTGGAACAAGCGCGCGATCGCAATGAAACGGTCACTATCTGGGGAGATTTTGACGCAGACGGCATTACCTCAACTGCTGTGTTATGGGATGGATTGGGACAATTTTTTCCTCAACATCAACAATTGAATTACTACATTCCCAATCGCCTCACCCAATCACACGGATTGAACTGTCAAGGGATTGATGAAATTGCCCAAAATAATACTAAGTTAATTGTTACTTGCGACACTGGCAGCACAAATATTGAGGAAATAACTTACGCAAACTCTTTAGGAATTGATGTCATAGTTACCGATCATCACACCTTACCAAGCGATCGCCCAAGCGTTACCGCAATTATCAATCCTCGTTATTTGCCAAGCGATCATCAACTGTTTCATCTTTCTGGAGTTGCCGTTGCTTACAAATTAGTAGAAGCACTGTATCAAGCCTTACCAGATGTACCCCAGCAGCCCATCGATGACTTATTAGATTTAGTTGCAATTGGACTAATTGCCGACTTAGTACAGCTAAGTGGCGATTGTCGGTACTTGGCACAAAGGGGAATTGAGAAAATGCAACAGGACTCCAAAAAGCCAGAAGCAGAGCGCCGTAGACCTGGAGTTGGGCGCTTATTAGATCTTTGCCGTAGAAGTGGCGATCGCCCTACAGACATTTCTTTTGGTTTGGGACCAAGAATTAACGCCGTTAGTCGGATTCAAGGCGATGCGTCTTTTTGCGTGGAGTTGCTGACAAGTAGAGATCTAAAGCGCTGCAACCAATTGGCGGAAGAAACAGAACTTGCAAATGCGCGGCGCAAGTCGTTACAAAAAGATGTCCAGCAGCAAGTAAATGCCAAGCTAGAGCGGATGGATCTATCTACTACTAACGTAATTGTCCTAGAAGATCCGCAATGGGCAGTCGGGGTACTAGGATTAGTCGCTGGACAAGTTGCCCAGCAAACAGGTCGCCCGACGATTTTACTGAGTACGGATACCGAGGGACAAACAGGTTTAGCTCGTGGTTCGGCGCGTTCTGTAAATCAAGTCGATTTGTATCAATTAGTCAATGATCAAGCGCACTTACTGCACCGATTTGGCGGACATCCCTTTGCGGCGGGCTTGAGTTTGCCTATAGAAAATATCCCCTTATTTACCGATGCAATTAACCAAAGACTGCGGCAAATATTGGGAAATGCGACTTCACTTCCCACCGTCCAAGCCGATTTAGTTGTAACCGTTGCCGATTTGGGTAAAGAACTATTTTGGGAATTGAAACTGCTCGAACCCTGTGGAATGGGCAACCCTGTCCCAAAACTGTTGATTCAAAACTGTTGGTTTGAAAAAACGTGGAATCGCAATATTCGCGACGCTCAAGGAAAAGAAGTTAGGTATATAAAAACCGATTTCCAACTTCGAGATGATTCTACAACTATCAGATTTCCCGGCGTATGGTGGGGACACTATCGCGAAGAAATCCCTCAAGGGCGCTGCGATGCAATTGTAGAACTCGATTACAACAGCTATGAAAATCCAGCAAAAGGACAAAAAGCTCAGTATGAAGTCAGACTTTTAGCGGTTCGTCCTAGCGCTGATGCGAAAGAACTTACTTCCTTAGCCTTGCCAAACAAGATTTTAGACTGGCGACAAGGTAATTTTGAGCAAGCAACAGAGTCAGTTTTGTTGCTCAAAAATTGTCCTAGCAATTGGGACGACTTGCGGGCTTGGTACGAACGATCGCTTTATGAAAACAAACCACTTGCGATCGCTTATAACCCTCCTCTCCTCGTTTCACCTCGTCAAGTTTGGCTAAATTTAGTAGGTATTGCCAAATATCTTTGTCGCACTGGGCAAGGAGTTACGCGCACTCAACTGATGGAAAAATTGGGAATTAGCGACTTATTATTGCAACTGGGTTTTCAAGCTTTGACTCGTTTGGGTTTTAAAATTAGTTTTCAAAATCGAGCTTTCAAAATAAGTTCCCTTGAAGTAGAGCCAATTATTGCCGATACCCAGAACTTGCAGATTATTGAGCAGTTTATTGCAGCCGTACGAGAGGAGCAATTTTTACGCCAGTATTTTTATAAAGTGCCGCTTGCAACTATTAGCCTAATGGTTGCTCAGGAAGTTGTGGAGGAAATATAAGGTGCGATCGCCAATAATTTACGTTGCAGGTTTGGGCGAATATAGTAGAAAAAACCGAGATCGCCTCTATTGCGTTCTCGACGGAAATCTATCGTAATTTATGCAAAGCCTGCGCCTTTCTTTCACAACTTTCTGGATCTTGTCTGCACTTGCGCTACCTAGGGGAACTTGGCAAATTCCAGTTCAAGCTCAAAGTGTAAATAATAATCAAGCTAATGAACTACTCAAACAAGCTGATTTTTTTATAGAAAGCAATCAGTTTTTAGCTGCTCAAACGCGCCCAAGCATTAAATGTCATTGGTGATGTCTATTTTGATTTGGGACAGTACGAACAATCTTTAGATTATTATCAACAAGCTTTGGCTTTGCGGCAGTCTATTGGCGATCGCTTTGGAGTAGCGCGTACTCAAAACAACTTAGGGCGAGTGTATGATGATACTAACGGCAGATAAATTCTGCAACTCTACCAAAATAAGATATCTCAACGTCCGCTTCATTAACTTGTTAGGTGCGGCGGCTACAGTTTTTTTAGAGCTTCTAGTAGAAGATCTGCTGGCGTATTTGCCAACTCTCTTGGTTCCAGTTTATGGAGTCCGTCTCCGTAAACCCGACCCTCATGGATTAAGCTTTGTATAGGAATTGAATTCAAGGCTTTCCAAGCAGACTTAATCAACTCAGGATTAGTGGATATTAGGGCTTCTAAACGTGTTTTTGGGTACATCATAAGATAAACATTAGGTGCAATCGCTTTGGAATGATTAAGGATAAATCGAAAGGGCTTGCCATTCCTAGATTTATGCCGCCCCATATATGGACACAAAAACATTGCAGGATATCTGGTTTCCTGCGAGTACCATAACGATCGATGCCTACACAAATAACGCTCTGATATTCCAGCATTTTCACCTTGCTGAAGATAATCCCAAACTGAAGGATGTCTAACTTGTAAATATTCCATTGGCTGCTTACAATTTAGCAAAAAAAGTTTGCGTTCAAGACTGGGATTTCCTTGCTCATCTGAGAATATTTCATCATTTAACAGGTATCGAGGGCTGGGAAGAATAGGGATTAAAAGCTCAGATGGAATGCAAAGCTTATCAATCTTCTCAGGCGTGAGAATAAAGAAATCGTTAGCTCCAGTAGCCACTCCTCGCTTAATCTCAAATAAATCAGACAACTTAACCCCGGAGTGAATGCTTATCTCTTGAGTAGATAAGATTGAAGTACTGTTCCATTTTGATATCTCTTTCAGCGTTGTCGATGAGATAGTCTCTGAATAAATTGGACGGCTGATACTCCCTCCGTAGGTAAACTCTACAGAGTAGTCATGAATTGGTTTTATATTTCTAAGCCAAATAACTGATGTAGAGACAAGAACATTAGCAAATTGCAAGTCGTCAGGAGCAAATCGATGTACTCGCAGTAGGGTCACTTGATCTAATAGATATTTCTTGATGTTTCCTCCGTAGTTTACATCCATAAACTCAGAAGGAATTAGCCAGCAAGCTAGTCCATCTCGTGCCATCCATTCGTGTGCTGCCAAAAGAAAATAACAGTAAAGACCTGCTAAACCACTCAGTTTAATACCAGTAGTTTTTATTCCTAGTCGTTTGAGAAAATTCTTTCTATCACTTGATAAATGGTGGTGGCGGACGTAAGGCGGATTGCAAATCAATAAATTACATTTAACATTTTCATTTTTGGGTGGAATACTTTCTGTGAAATCTGCAATCTTAAGCTTAAGAGAAGTGTTAGCCCATAATTTAAGTGCTGTTTCAGCATAGTCTCGATCGATTTCATAGCCAATGGCACTTTTGATCTGTTCAACAGGAAATAACTGTAACAACGCAGAATAGAATGAGCCAGTACCTATAGCTGGGTCTAAAAAATGAATTTCCTCATTAGCTGGGAGTAAAGTTTTAGAGTATTTGAGTACTTCAATCGCCAGAGAATTTGGTGTAGCAAACTGACCTAAGCGATTGCGCTCTGCGGAAGTTTTAGAAGCATCCAGTTGAATTTGCTCGATAACCCTTTCAGCCTCTGTTAAGTCAATACGGCAATATTGCTTACAATCCAAATTCTGAAAAGTCATTTATACGATGCTCCCAAACCCAATCTATACCCTCGGCAGCTTCATAACCTAAGTACCCACTGTCGAAGTAGCCACATAAAAATAAAACAAATTCAATTGTATTGCCATAAGTTGTCTTTAACTGCTGCACTTTTTGGGCTTCTTCTTTTCGGTAGTGCGTCAAATAAACGTGGGATTGGTAGAGTAGAGGGGATCTCTCATCTGCAACTCGTCCATGCAATGCCCTTTGTGTGATCATTCTAAAGCCCATAAACACGGCAAGATGCCCAACGGACATCAACGCTATCTCTGTCCTGTTTGCCAACAGACGT